>CBCOYO010000132.1:0-9346 GCA_965114465.1 uncultured Lachnospiraceae bacterium | reverse complement strand
GGCTTTTCCTGCGAAGCAAAAAACTGCAAGGCACATTCCAGAGCCTTTTCCAATGAAATTAACTGATATTGCGTAGCGGAATAGACTTCTGAACCTATCTTCCATTCTAAGTTCCCATCCTTTTCCATATCACCGACAGAAGCAAATAACGCTTCATTTCCCTCCGAAAAATAATTTACTACGGTCTGTCCGTCTTTCACCAGTATCCAAAGCGTAGCAGGATCTTCCTCATCCATATCGTCATCACATTCCGCTGCATAAATATGTATTTCATTTTCTGTGCCGGATAAAATCATCGCACTTATTATTTCCTTATATTCCTCAAACTTCTGATATTCCACAGTGCCCTTCAAACTATCTATATACATTCTACTCATGCTCCTTTCCATATAACATTGCTAGTACACCATTTTCTTAATCCTCATATACAAAGTGCTTGATATTTGTATCCGTGCAAGGCGGAGGAAGGAAGCGATGCGGTGGCATCGTTGACTGACGCCAACGCAGCAATGATGCAAATCGCGAGTGCTGGGTATATGAGGAATTAAAAAACGGGGTACTCGTATTATAGTAAACGAATTATACCTTTGCGTTTTGCATCCAAATCTAATTGAATACACAGCAGCTACAAAAAGTCAAAACGCAGCTACAGAATGCGTTTACTATATTTAATCAAGCGAAAAAGTTATCTTCCCCTGCTTACCGTGTGATACGTGCGCTGCCTTGGCCGCATATTTCCTCTGCACAAGTCTGCGCACAGTCAAAATCCATGTCCTTTACAGACATGGATTATACTTTCTTTCATATTCAACTGTTGTTCTATCGCCGTGACCAGAATAAAGTTTTGTTTCGTCAGGCAATGTTAGTATGCGGTCACGTATGGAACGCGCAAGTTCATTGATTGAGCCGGAATAAAAATCCGTTCTGCCTACAGAACCATTAAATATGGTGTCACCGCAGAACAGCACGCCGTCCTCCTCAACATAATAACAGCACCCGCCTTTTGTATGCCCAGGCGTATAAAATACAGTAAATGTAACGCCTGCCATTGTAAATGTCTGCTTATCGTGAAAGTATTCGTCCGCTTCAAATCCGTATGCAGTACCAAACCAGCCAGATAAGTTTTTCTCTGGGTCTTTTAAAATCTCTGCCTCATCTTCATAAGCATAAATCTTCGCACCGCTTAGTTCCTTGAGCCTGCGTGCGCCGCCTGTATGATCACCGTGGCCGTGTGTCAGCAAAATTCCCGCAACTTTCTCAAATCCAAGCCCTTTTATATCATCATATACAATTTCACCATTAGAACCAGGATCGATAATTACAATATCGTCAGCACCCTCGCGGTACACATAATAACAATTGGTCTGGCAGGCGCTTAACACCCTTCTTTTTACCTTTAAATCTGCCATATATCAGCCCGTTGTCCTTTCAATATCTATTACACTATCTATCATGCGGATTTTTTCAATAATCGCATTTAATTCCTCACGGCTGCCAATAAGAAAACTAACAATCAATGTCACAACTTCCTGTTTGCCTGTTCTGGTATTTATCGAACGAATATCTATATTTTTCTCTGTCAATGTCTTGGAAACATCCACAAGAAGCCCACTTCTGTCATGCGCATAAATTGCTATTTCCGTTAAATATTTCTCTTTGCGTGCTTCGCTATCCTCAGGCTCCCATTCTGCGTCAATCAATCTTGCCCTGTCTATTTCGGGAAGATTTAAAATATTAATGCAGTCTGTCCTATGAATCGAAACCCCTCTGCCCCTTGTTACAAATCCAACAATCTCATCTCCCGGCACAGGCGCACAACAGCGGGAAAAACGCACAGCAATATCATGGATGCCTTTCACCGTAATACCATCTTTACTCCTTGGCCGCATTTGCTTATGACTGCTGCTTTCCTGAATCGCCGCCAAAAGTTCTTCGTCCGTCATCTGCTTTTTATTCGTCTTGGCAAACAGTTCCTGCATACGGTTGATTACCTGACCCTCTTTTAAAGCGCCATGTCCAATCGCCGCAAGCACTGCATCCCAATCTTTAAAGCCATATTTGCGCATAATCGAAGCCTGATATTCTGGTGTTAAAATTTCGGGTACGCTAATCCCCTTCGATTTGCAATAACTCCAAAAAAGCTCCCTGCCTTTGACAATATTATCCTCTTTCAGTACATTTTTAAACCATTGGAGAATTTTATTTTTTGCCTGTGAGGAACGGACAATATTCAGCCAATCGCGGCTTGGGCCTTTGGAATTTTGAGATGTCAATATTTCAATACAGTCGCCATTGCTAATTTTATAATCTATCTGCACCAGCTTGCCGTTAACTCTTGCACCGATCATTTTATTGCCCACAGCACTGTGAATGCTGTATGCAAAGTCCACCGGTGTCGAACCAGCAGGCAAATTTTTTACATCTCCCGACGGTGTAAAGCAGTACACATGATCAGAAAACAGATCTAAATCGCTTTTTAAAAGCTTCATAAATTCTGTATTATCCGACATATCACGCTGCCATTCCAAAATCTGGCTAAGCCATGTCAGTTTTTCTTCCTCGCCGCCCGTCGATACCTTTCCGTCGCTTGCTTCCTTGTATTTCCAATGTGCTGCAATGCCATACTCCGCAATCCGGTGCATTTCAAATGTTCGTATCTGTATCTCAAACGGCTGCCCTGTCGAACCGATCAATGTTGTATGGAGTGATTGGTACATATTTGCCTTGGGCATTGCTATATAATCTTTAAACCGCCCCGGCATAGGCTTATACATCTCATGAATCACGCCCAGCGCCGCATAGCAGTCCTTCACAGAATCCACAATAATCCGCACTGCAAACAGATCGTAAATCTGATCAATCGTCTTATTTTGGTTTTTCATTTTCTTATAAATGCTGAAAAAGTGCTTTACCCTTCCGTCAATCTGCGCTTCGATTTCCGCATTCATAATATGTTCCGTTACCTCATCCACAATATCCTGCACATATTTTTCACGTGCACTTTTGCGGAGCGCTATTTTCTCCACCAGATCATAATATGCCTCTGGTTCTAGATATTTTAAGGATAGATCGTCAAGTTCCACCTTAATTTTGGAAATGCCCAGCCGCTCCGCAAGCGGAGAATATATATCGAGAGTTTCGCGCGCAATACGTTTCTGGCTCTCCGGCGACTTATATTTTAATGTGCGCATATTGTGAAGACGGTCTGCGAGTTTTATTAAAATTACACGAATATCCTTTGCCATTGCAAGAAACATTTTGCGTAAGTTCTCTGCCTGCAGTTCCTCGCGGCTCGTCGTCCTATCCGGCGCAGCTTCTCCTGTATATTGTAATTGTTCCAATTTTGTGACACCATCAACAAGAAGTTCTACATCCGGCCCGAACTGCTCCTTTAATTCCTCATTCGTCATAATCGTATCTTCAACAACATCATGCAAAAGACCTGCGATAATCGTTTCTTTGTCAAGCTCCAAATCCGCAAGGATAATCGCTACACACAGCGGATGCACAATATATGGCTCTCCAGACTTGCGCACTTGATCTTTGTGCGCTTCGCATGCTGTAGCATATGCCTTATCAATCATACTGATATCATCGGACGGATGGTATTTATGCACACGTTGGATAAGCCCCTGAAAAAGTGCATCAGGAGTTTGAAATTCCTTGATATACTCTATTTTGCGCTCATCCACTCTGCGCGGCGGCTTCACCTTGCTGCCTTTTATAATAAGAGAATCCTCATAGGCTCCTACCTTTACCTGCTTTTCCTCTGTCACTTTGCATCACCAGCCATATTTTATGATTTTTATTGTCCAGCCAATTTTTTATTAATTTCCTTCATATGTAATTACTGATTCCAAACGATATTTCGCGATACGCTCTCTACCCTTTAACCCCGCAAGCTCCATTAAAACAACCACGCCGACTACAACACCGCCAAGCGATTCAATTAACTGAATCATTGCCTCAGTTGTGCCGCCTGTCGCAATTAAATCATCAACCACAAGCACACGCTGTCCCGGCTTTATCGAATCCTTATGCATTTCAATGGTCGCTGTCCCATATTCCAGTTCATAATCCACAGATACTGTTTCTGACGGAAGCTTTCCCTTTTTACGGATTAATACAAATGGTTTATGATTATTGTATGCAATCGGTGTGCCAAAGATAAATCCTCTTGACTCCGCGCCCGCTACAACATCATAATCTAAATCCTTTATTAAATCCTGCATACTGTTAATTGCAAGCTGCAATCCGTCCGCGTCCTGCAAAACGCTTGTCACGTCACGGAAAATAATTCCCTTCTCCGGAAAATCGGGTATTGACCTTACGTATTCCTCAATTTTCTTCATAAGCTGCCACTCCAATCCAAATAATAAACTTTTCCTAAACAGTACAATTATAGTATTATTTTGAGCAGAAGTCAAACCATAATAAAAAAAATTGTCGCTAAATGGCGATATTTTATATTATATTTGTGGGTTATCTAATATTATAACCACTTTTTTCCAAAACTTTCATAAATAAGTCAAGCAACTCGTTTTATGCCGAAAGAACAGCGCCTTTCATTTCCTGTACATAATCGCAGACGGGTTTTATACATTCCTTTCCGTATTTTGCGACGATTTTCACGATTGCGCTTCCCACAATCGCTCCGTCGGAACAGGATGCCATTTCCTGCGCCTGCTGCGGTGTGGCTATCCCAAATCCTACAGCGCACGGGATATCCGAAACCGCTTTAACCTGCTGCACCATTTCGCCGATATTGGTTGTGATTTGACTGCGGACGCCAGTGACTCCCAACGAAGACACACAGTAGAGAAATCCTTTTGCCTGTTTTGCAATCATACAGATCCGCTCCTTAGAAGTCGGCGCAATCATAGAAATCAGCTTAATACCTGCGTTCTCACATATCGCACTGATTTCCTCCCGCTCCTCAAACGGCACATCTGGCACAATAATACCATCAATCCCGCACTCTGCGCATCGTTTCATAAATTTTTCTGCGCCATACGTATAAATTGGATTGATATAAGTCATAAACACCAATGGCACATCGGTTTTATTCCGCACTCTGCGTACCATTTCAAACAACTTATCTGTTGTTGTTCCAGCCTTTAAAGCCCTCTCATCCGCCTCCTGTATTACGACACCTTCCGCAATGGGATCGGAAAACGGAATCCCAATTTCTATTAAATCCGCGCCTGCCTGTGCCATTTGGGGAATTAATGCCTCCGTTGTATCCAAGTCCGGATCACCGCCTGTTACAAAAGCGATAAACGCCTTATTTTTTTCAAATGCTTTGCTAATTCGATTCATAATTTTCTCCTTTTTCATTTCAATTTCTAAACTTCATTCTCTAAACAATTCCTTATTCCTTAATCAAAAATTTCAACACCCCGATACCGTGCAATCGCTGCTACATCTTTATCCCCGCGGCCAGATATATTGACTACAATTATCTGGTCTTTCTTCATAGTTGGTGCGAGTTTCTTTGCATAAGCTATGGCGTGCGCACTCTCAATAGCAGGAATAATCCCTTCTGTCCGTGAAAGATATTCAAATGCGTCAACCGCTTCGTCATCGGTTATCGGTACATACTGCGCGCGCCCTGTTTCTGCAAGATTGGCGTGTTCTGGCCCAATACCGGGATAATCCAGCCCTGCCGAAATCGAATAAACTGGCGCAATCTGCCCATATTCGTCTTGGCAGAACAGCGACTTCATGCCGTGAAAAATACCGACGCTGCCGTTTGCAACTGTCGCCGCATTTTTGGGATTATCCACACCAAGGCCAGCCGCTTCGCAGCCAATTAATCTGACACTTGTGTCAGGAATAAACTCATAAAAAGCGCCCATTGCATTGCTGCCCCCACCGACACAGGCAATCACTGCATCAGGAAGCTTCCCTTCCGCTTCCATTAACTGTGCTTTTATTTCCTCTCCTATTACTTTTTGAAAATCCCGCACGATCATAGGAAATGGGTGCGGCCCCATTACAGAACCCAGCACATAGAGCGTATCCTCCATTCTTGATGCCCACTCCCGCATGGTTTCGTTTACTGCGTCTTTTAGGGTCATAGTTCCTGACGTCACCGGATGCACCTTTGCACCTAGCAGTTCCATACGGTAACAGTTCAGTGCCTGTCTGTCTGTATCCTCTTTTCCCATAAAAATTTCACATTCCATGCCCATTAACGCCGCCGCCGTCGCTGCTGCTACGCCATGCTGTCCTGCGCCTGTTTCCGCAATAATACGCGTTTTTCCCATTTTCTTTGCTAAAAGCACCTGCCCCAGCACATTGTTAATTTTGTGAGAACCTGTGTGGTTTAAGTCTTCGCGTTTTAAATAAATCTTTGCACCGCCTAAATCCTTTGTCATTTTTTCTGCATAATACAATAACGATGGCCTGCCTGCATATTTTGTTAATAAATCATGTAATTCCTGCTGAAATGCAGGGTCATTTTTATATTTCTCGTACTCACGTTCTAATTCCTGTACTGCCGGTATTAGAGTTTCTGGTATATACTGCCCCCCATAAAGTCCATATCTGCCTTTTTTCTGTTCCATATGCTTCACTCATTCCTTTCATTTATTTATACTGGCGAACGCTAAAATTTGCCAATCATGTCGACTAGTTCCTCACTGCTTTAATAAATTCTTCTATCTTTTTGCCATCCTTTGCTCCGCCTGTTTCTACGCCTGTGCTGACATCCACGCCGTAACAGTTCATCTTGCCGATTACCGCTTCTACATTTTCGGCGTCCAATCCTCCTGCAATAAAATACGGCTTAACTGTCTGGCCTTGGTCTGTTAGCTTTGTGAGCGTTTCCTCCAATATTTCCAAAGGAAACCTTGTGCCTGTTCCACCAAGTTCGCCTTTTTTATAGGTGTCATACAACATATAGTCTGCCTGTTGGGAAATTTGCTGATATACCTGATCCGCAGACTGTACTTTTGCTGCTTTTATTATAGTAATATTTGTTTCCTGCTTTAACACTTTGAGATACGCTTCGGATTCTCCGCCATGAAGCTGTGCAATATCAATGATTCCACTATGATAAAGACTTATAATATGTTCTATTGGTTCATCTACAAATACCCCAACTGCCCGAATACGCGGGTCAAGCGCCTGCTTTAATGTTAACGCCTGCGTATCTGTAACAAAACGTTTCGTATTCGCAAATACAAAACCGATATATTCCGGAAGATATTGATTTACCAATGCTACATCTGCCAATGTTTTCAATCCGCAGATTTTTACTGCTGTCATATGGATTCCCCCTTTCCTTATGTGGTCGTATAAATATATCTTCTCCTGTTTATAGAAGTTTCTACTCACTGCGCAACTTGTGCGCCACTTTTATAGTATATTTACCCTATGCCGCTGCGCAGTTCCTTTATTATATTCGCCTTATCTGCGCTGCGCATCAGCGTTTCTCCAATTAACACGCCGTTTACACCTGCCTGATACAACGACTGAATATCCTGCGCAGTGCGGATACCGCTTTCTGCCACAAATAAAATCTCCTGCGGCACTTGATTTCTTAATCGTAAACTATTTGAAATATCCACTGTAAATGTCCTTAAATCCCTATTATTTACTCCGACAATCCGCGCTCCTGCCTGTATTGCACGTTCTATTTCCTCGGCACTATGCGCTTCTATCAATGCCGAGAGCCCTAAACTATCACAAATATTTTTATATTCCCGCAATGTATCTGTATCAAGCAACGCTGCTATCAACAGCACGCACGACGCGCCAAGCAGTTTCGCCTCATAGATTTGATAACTGTCCACAATAAAATCCTTGCGAATGGTCGGAATAGACACGATACGATTAATTTCCTGCAAAAACCGATCTTCTCCCATAAAATATTCTGGCTCTGTCAGCACGGATATACAATCCGCGCCCGCCCGCTCATAGTCCTTAGCAATCGCAAGATACGGAAAATCTTCTGCGATCACGCCCTTAGACGGCGAAGCTTTTTTTACTTCACAAATAAAAGCAATTCCTTTCATAGCAGAAGCGTTTGCAATTGCTTTCTCAAACGAAAAATCAAGAAGCGGTAACGCTTTCTCCTGCTGCACCCGCATAACAGCTTCTTCCCGAATCTTTTCCAAAGGGATTTCTTGTTTCCTCTTTTGTACGCGGACACGTGCTGCCGCTGCTATTTTATCTAAAATCATTTCCTCCTCCTATCTTGTCATTCATTTGTCAATCGTATAAATTCTTGAAGCTTCTGGTATGCTTTGCCGCTTTGAATGGTTTCACGTGCTTTCGCAATGCCCTCTGCCAAAGTCGCCGCTCCATTCATTAAATATATACCTGCACCTGCATTAAAAAGAACTGCATCTGCCTTTGCGTCGGTACATTCTCCTTTTAAAATCTGCTCGGCAATCTGCGCATTCACTGCGCCGTCACCGCCTGCCAAGTCGCTCCTTTTACATCGCTGAAAACCGTACTGCTCTGGCGTTAATTCATATTTTTTGAATTTGCCATTTTCTAATTCCACGCACGTTGTCGCCGCACTCATAGAAATTTCGTCCAAGCAGTCCTGCCCATAAACAACCATTGCACGCCGCACGCCGAGTTTATCCAAAACATGTGCCATTGGTTCAACTAAATCCTCACTGTAAACACCCAAAAGTTCCACGTTTGCGCCTGCTGGATTTGCCAAAGGCCCTAGAATATTAAAGACTGTACGCATTCCCAATGCCTTGCGCACAGGCCCTACAAACCGCATAGCAGCATGGTATTTCTGCGCAAACATAAAGCAGATATTTCCCTTTTCCAAAACACGCGCATTTTTGTCCGGCTCTAAATCAAGGTTGACACCAAGCGCCTCCAAACAGTCCGCCGCGCCGCTTTTGCTCGACACACTTCTATTGCCGTGTTTTGCTACAGGATACCCTGCCGCAGCTACCACAATGCTCGCTGTAGTGCTGATATTTATGGAATTAGCCTCGTCGCCGCCTGTTCCTACGATTTCCAATACATCCCCTTTTACGGGAACGTGCACGCCATGTTTTCTCATGCCCTTTGCAAAAGCAGAAATTTCCTCCACAGTTTCTCCTTTCATACGAAACGCTGTTAAAAACGCTGCCATATTGACCGGTTCTGCTTCTCCGCTCATAATTTCATCCATAACCTGCTCTGCTTCCGCTTCTGTTAAATCGGTATGCGCTACTACTTTTTTTGTTGCTTCTATAATCATAATCTCTCCTGCCTTTCTTTTACTCTTATACTCACGAACGATTAGATTTTCCTTTCTGCACAACACATATTGCTCACTTATGCAATATGGGCTGTACAGAAATTGGAAAATCTTAACAGTCGTTAGTAT
>CBCOYO010000131.1:0-9400 GCA_965114465.1 uncultured Lachnospiraceae bacterium | reverse complement strand
TGTTAGACTATCTTGTATACGTTTTCGTTATTGCGACAGCGCCACATAAAATATGTCACTAAAATGGCGCATGGCAAGTGGGAAAGCGTGTATAAGCATTAATAGAAAATAGGAGAGAATGAAAATGATGGATTTTACAGCAATTATGAAAATGAAAAGTGCATGGGATACGTTTACAAATAACCACCCTAAGTTTATGCCGTTTTTGCAGGCAGTGGGTCGTGAGGCGATTGGTGACGGTACGGTGATTGAGGTATCTGTGAAAAGTCCTGATGGGAAAGAGTACAATACAAATATGCGTTTGACGCAAAGTGATCTTGAACTATTTGAAAAAATGCGCACAATGTTTTAAACGGTCTTGAATGGCATGGGGACTTATGATATAATTAGTCGATTATGCGAAAGGAAGTACAGGTGATAGGATGAAGGCATTTTTAATTTTGGAAGATGGTACTGTATTTGAGGGTGTCCATATTGGAGCTGACAGAGAAATTATCAGTGAAATCGTGTTTAACACTTCTATGGCAGGGTATTTGGAAGTACTTACGGACCCTTCTTATGCTGGTCAGGCAGTATGTATGACATATCCGTTAATTGGAAATTATGGTATTTGCAAGGATGATATGGAATCGAAAAAACCTTGGCCGGATGGATTTATTGTTAGGGAATTGTCGCGCAATTACAGCAATTTCAGAGCAGATTATTCTATTTGGCAGTTTTTGGAGGAGAACGGTGTACCGGGTATTGCACATATTGACACAAGGGCACTGACCAAAATACTTCGAGAAAAAGGCACAATGAACGGAATGATAACGACAAACAGTGATTTTTGCTTGGAGGAGGTTTTGCCCAGATTAAAAGCCTATAAAACCGGAAAGGTTGTCGAGAAAGTCACCTGTAAAGAAAAATATCAATTAAAAGGTTCTGTAAGCCTTGATGAAAATGGTGCGATTTCAGGAAGTGCACGATTTGCGCCCCAGGAGTATGCAGCAGGGAAACGTGAGCAGAAACCTTCACTTGTTCGGACTTTAAATGGTACAGGAAAGCATGTAGCGCTTTTGGATTTCGGAACAAAGGATAACATTGCATATTCTTTGAAAATCAGGGGATGTGATGTAACGGTTTATCCGGCACGCACAAAAGCAGAAGAAATTATAGCAGCAAAACCAGATGGCATTATGCTCTCTAATGGCCCTGGCGACCCTAAAGAATGCACAGAGATTATTGAGGAGATCAAGAAACTTTATCAGTCAGATATTCCAATTTTTGCTATTTGTCTTGGGCATCAGCTTATGGCTCTGGCAACAGGTGCAGATACGTATAAAATGAAATATGGGCATCGGGGCGGCAATCATCCAGTTAAGGATTTAGCAACTGGAAGAGTGTATATTTCATCACAGAACCATGGCTATGTGGTGGATATGGATAAACTCGATCCAGCAGTAGCAACGCCTGCGTTTGTGAATGTGAACGATGGGACAAATGAGGGGTTGAATTACACGGGTAAGAATATTTTCACAGTGCAATTCCATCCAGAAGCATGCTGCGGCCCACAGGACTCTGGTTATTTATTTGACAGATTTATAGAAATGATGTAACGACAAAGCATTCTGATAATTAGTGGTTAGGAATTGTGAAACAGATCCTAAATAATTAAGGAGGTACTATGCCAAAGAATACAAATGTAAAGAAGGTAATGGTAATTGGTTCTGGTCCAATTGTAATCGGGCAGGCCGCAGAGTTTGACTATGCTGGTACGCAGGCGTGCCGTTCCTTAAAAGAGGAAGGAATTGAAGTAGTACTGGTAAATTCGAATCCAGCTACGATTATGACAGATAGAGATATCGCAGATAAGGTATATATTGAGCCGCTTACGGTTTCGGTGTTGGAGCAGATTATAGAGAAAGAGCAGCCGGATTCCATTCTTCCTACGCTTGGCGGGCAGGCGGGGCTGAATCTTGGCATGGAGTTAGAGGAAAGTGGTTTCCTTGCCTCTCATAATGTAAAATTGCTCGGCACTACAGCAGCGACAATTCGCAAGGCGGAGGACAGACAGGAATTTAAGGATACAATGGAAAAGATCGGTGAGCCATGTGCAGCATCACTTGTTGTGGAAAATGTTGAAGACGGCATAGCGTTTACCAATACCATTGGTTATCCAGTTGTTTTGCGTCCCGCATATACCTTGGGAGGAAGCGGCGGCGGTATTGCACATAATCAAGTGGAATTGGAGGAAATTCTAGAAAACGGACTTCGCCTTTCCCGTGTGGGACAAGTATTGGTGGAGCGTTGTATTGCTGGCTGGAAAGAGATTGAGTATGAAGTAATGCGTGACAGTGCAGGCAACTGCATTACTGTCTGCAATATGGAAAATATCGATCCGGTCGGTGTGCATACAGGCGACAGTATTGTTGTAGCACCCTCGCAGACTTTAAGTGATAAGGAATACCAGATGCTGCGTACTTCCGCGTTAAATATTATTTCAGAATTAAATATTACTGGCGGATGCAATGTACAGTTTGCGCTGCACCCGACAAGTTTTGAATATTGTGTAATCGAAGTGAATCCACGTGTCAGCCGTTCTTCTGCACTTGCATCGAAAGCGACTGGTTATCCAATTGCAAAGGTAGCGGCAAAAATTGCACTTGGTTATACATTGGATGAGATTAAAAACGCAATAACGGGAAAGACCTATGCAAGTTTTGAACCAACGCTGGATTATTGTGTGATTAAGATGCCGCGTTTGCCATTTGATAAGTTTATTACGGCAAAACGGACGCTGACCACCCAAATGAAAGCGACAGGGGAGGTTATGAGTATCTGCACAAATTTTGAAGGTGCATTGATGAAGGCAATTCGTTCCCTAGAGCAGCACGTAGACTGTCTGAGAAGTTATGATTTTTCGGCTTTGGATAAAGCAGCGTTGTTAAAGCGCATGGAAACCGTTGACGATCAGCGGATATTTGTAATTGCCGAAGCGCTGCGCAAGGGCGTTGATTATGATACGATTTTCAATATTACAAAAATTGACAGATGGTTTATTGATAAGCTTGCAATAATTGTGGAGATGGAGCACGCATTGGAAACGCAGCCGCTAACGGTAGAATTGTTAAAAGAGGCAAAGCGCATAGAATTTCCGGATTGTGTAATTGCCCGCTTAACAGGGAAGCAGGAAGCAGAGATCAAAGAAATGCGTTATGCAAATCAGATTGTGGCAGCGTTTAAAATGGTAGATACTTGTGCGGCAGAGTTTGAAGCGACAACACCCTATTATTATTCGTGCTTTGATGGTGTGAACGAAGCAGTAGAAACACATCCGCCCAAAAAAGTGCTAGTGCTTGGTTCTGGGCCTATTCGCATTGGACAGGGAATCGAGTTTGACTACTGTTCGGTTCATGCAACATGGGCGTTTGCAAAGGCTGGCTATGAAACGATTATTATTAACAATAATCCCGAAACGGTCAGCACGGATTTTGATATTGCGGATAAACTGTATTTTGAGCCGTTGACGCCGGAGGATGTGGAAAATATTGTCAATATTGAAAAACCTGACGGCGCAGTAGTGCAGTTCGGCGGGCAGACGGCGATTAAGTTGACAGAAAGCCTAATGAAAATGGGTGTGCCAATTTTGGGAACGAAGGCAGAGGATGTGGATGCGGCGGAGGACAGGGAACTATTTGACCGTATTTTAGAGGAAACCAAGATTCCGCGTGCAGCAGGCGGCACGGTTTATACTGCCGCAGAAGCGAAAGAGGTGGCAAACCGTCTTGGTTATCCGGTGCTTGTACGCCCATCTTATGTACTTGGCGGACAGGGAATGCAGATAGCGATTTCTGATGAAGAAATAGAAGAATTTATGGAGATTATTAACCGCATTGCGCAGGATCATCCGATTTTGGTGGATAAATACCTGCAAGGGAAGGAACTTGAGGTCGATGCGGTTTGCGATGGAACGGATATTTTAATTCCGGGAATTATGGAACATATTGAGAGAACGGGTGTTCATTCTGGCGATTCGATTTCTGTCTATCCGGCGCATACGATTAGCGATAAAGTGCGGGAAACCATTGCAGAATATACAAGGCGTCTGGCGAAGGCGCTTCATGTAAAAGGACTGATTAATATTCAGTTTATTGCAGTGGATGAGGAAGTGTATGTAATCGAAGTGAATCCACGGTCGTCACGAACCGTTCCTTATATTAGCAAAGTAACGGGCATTCCGATTGTCGATTTGGCAACGGAAGTAATTATCGGCAAGACAATTCGCGAATTGGGTTATGAGCCGGGGCTGCAAAAAGAAGCAGGATATGTGGCAATCAAAATGCCGGTTTTTTCCTTTGAGAAAATCAGAGGTGCAGAAATTAGTCTTGGGCCGGAAATGAAATCGACAGGTGAGTGTCTTGGCATCGCGAAAACCTTTAATGAAGCGTTGTATAAAGCATTTCTTGGCGCTGGCATTGACCTTCCTAAGCACCGCCAGATGATTATTACCGTAAAGGATGCCGACAAGGGTGAAGCAATTGAAATCGGCAGGCGGTTTGAGCGGCTAGGCTATAAGATTTATGCGACAAGAAGTACTGCCAAAGCGTTAAATGACGCAGGTGTTAAAGCGCGCAAAGTCAATAAAATTCACCAAGAATCGCCTACGGTAATGGACTTAATTTTAGGGCATAAAATTGATCTTGTTATTGATACGCCGACACAAGGACGTGATAAGTCCAGAGATGGTTTCTTAATTCGCAGAACTTCTATTGAAACAGGCGTAAATTGTATTACAGCACTTGACACAGCAAAAGCATTGGCAACCAGCTTGGAGAATAAAAATGATAGTCCGCTGACGCTGGTGAATATTGCGGAATTGTAAAGATTTTGGATTTTTTTGAAAATACTCTATTATAATAATGATGAAATGTTTACCGATTACGCGGTAACTGTTTTCGTAGATGAAAAAGGCGGCTTCAAGGAGGCGAATATTGAGTAATGAAAGACAGTAACCGTACAGATGTTTCCAAAAACAGCAAACAGCAAGTGCGGAATTATCAAAAGGAATTGGATAAAATAGTAGAGCAGATAAAAAACAGCAAACAATGTGCAGAAGCGCAGGGCGCGGACGATTATGTACCGCGTCTTTTGCTGCATAGCTGTTGTGCGCCATGTAGCAGTTATGTGTTGGAATATCTTAGACAATATTTTGCGATTACTGTATTTTATTATAACCCGAATATTTCTATGGAACAGGAGTATCAGAAACGGGTGCAGGAGCAGAAGCGCTTGATTTGCGCATACAATGATTTGACGGAATGCGGATATCCGATTTCTGTGATAGAGGGCGATTATCAGCCAGAAGAATTTTATCAGATTGCTAAAGGATTAGAACAGTGTCCAGAGGGCGGAGAACGGTGCTTTGCCTGCTATCGGCTGCGCCTTGAGAAAACGGCACAATTAGCACAGGAATATAATCAGAAAGAACAGCTAAATGCGCAGACCCCTTATTTTGCATATTTCACAACGACTTTGACGATTAGCCCGCTGAAAAATGCCAGTAAATTAAACGAAATTGGCGAACAGCTTGCGCAGCAGTACCAAGTGGCATGGCTGCCTTGTGATTTTAAGAAGAAGAATGGATATAAGCGTTCCATAGAATTATCGGCGGAGTATGGACTGTATCGGCAGGATTATTGCGGGTGTGTGTATTCAAAACGTTGAAGGTTATACTGACGACCGTTAAGATTTTCCAATTTCTGTACAGCCCATATTGCATAAGTGGGTAATACGTGCTGTGCAGAAAGGAAAATTGAATCGGTCGTGAGGTTATGAGTTAGGAAAGGAACATGGTAATACAAGATGGACAAGTTATTAGATCGGATTTCGGAAGAAATTAAAAACGCATTTGAGCAGGCGGGATACGATCGTGAATTAGGAAGGGCAACCGAGTCGAACCGTCCTGATTTGTGCGAATATCAATGTAATGGCGCTATGGCAGGTGCGAAACAATATAAAAAAGCGCCAATTATGATTGCCAATGAAGTGGCAGCAAAACTTGCAGACAGTACAGTATTTGCAAAAGCGGAAGCAGTTGCGCCCGGATTTTTAAATTTAACATTGACGGAGGCTTTTGTAGGCGATTATATAAAGGAGATGCGTTCGGAACAAAAGTTTGGATTAGAGGAAACAAAGAATCCGTGCGAAATTGTCATTGACTATGGCGGGCCGAATATTGCGAAACCGCTTCATGTAGGGCATTTGCGTCCGGCAATTATCGGTGAGAGCGTAAAGCGCATTGCAAGGTACATGGGGCATCATGTTGTAGGGGATGTGCATTTGGGCGACTGGGGGCAGCCAATGGGGCTTGTGATCAATGAGTTAAAAGTCCGCAAGCCTGACCTTGTGTATTTTGATGAGAACTATACAGGGGAGTATCCCACAGAGCCGCCATTTACAATTGCGGAATTGGAGGAAATTTATCCTTTTGCAAGTAAGCGTTCCAAGGAAGATGAGGCATACAAAGCAGATGCAATGGCGTGTACCTTTAAGCTGCAAAATGGCGTAAGGGGGTATCGTGCACTTTGGAAGCATATTGTGGATGTTTCTGTAACGGATTTAAAGAAAATATATCAGATATTGGGCGTAGCGTTTGATTTGTGGAACGGCGAGTCCACGGTGCATAATCGTATACCAGAAATGGTTGATTATATGAAAAAAGGCAATTATGCTTATATAAGTGAGGGCGCACTTGTGGTTGATGTAAAGGAGGAAACCGATACCAAGGAAGTCCCACCATGTATGATATTAAAGTCGGACGGCGCATATCTGTATAATACGACGGATCTTGCAACCATTATGATGCGTATGGAGCAGAACCAACCAGATGAAATTATCTATGTAACCGACAAACGGCAGGATCTCTATTTTGAACAAGTGTTTCGCTGTGCAAGAAAAACAAAACTCGTTAAACCAGAAACGAAGCTGGTGCATATTGGCAACGGTACGATGAACGGTGCAGACGGAAAACCGTTTAAGACGCGGGACGGCGGCGTTATGCGGTTAGAAAGTTTGATTCGGGATATCAATGATGAGATGCTAAAAAAGATTATGGAAAATCCCAAATATGAACTTACCGAAGAAGAAGCAAAACCTACAGCGCAAATAGTAGGCATGGCAGCGCTAAAATACGGCGATTTATCCAATCAAGCTTCCAAAGATTATATTTTTGATATTGATCGATTTACGTCATCTGAGGGCAATACAGGGCCTTATATTCTTTATACAATAGTACGTATTAAATCCATTCTTGCAAAATTTGTGGAGGAAGGCGGAAGCTGCGAGCAGGTGTATGCTCATATAAATGCACCTGTAAATCAAAGCGAAAAGCAGCTTATGATGGAACTTGCCAAATTTAACGCCAGCATAGAAGCTGCGTGTGAGGAGTACGCACCGCATAAGGTTTGTGCGTATATCTATGGTTTGGCAGATGCGTTTAACCATTTTTATCATGAAACTAAAATTCTAACAGAGGTAGATACAACGAAGAAAACAGGCTGGATTGCCTTGCTTATCCTGACAAGGGATGTATTGGAAACCTGCATAGAATTGCTTGGATTTTCAGCGCCGGAGCGGATGTAAATAGATGTAAACAAAAGAAACAGGGGCTGCCAGAAAATGATGCGAGGCCGTCGGGAAATAGATTTCCTATACAGTATATAGTTGTAACCATAAAATAGATATACTATATATTGTGTGAATCTAACCATTTCCCGATAGCCCTGTATAACTTGAACATTAAATCGCGGAACAGAGCTGAACTAAAGGAACGTTTTTCTAGGAGTTTTACTTTCCTGATAATTTGAATATTATACCGAGGAGTATAGCTGAACTAAAGGAACGTTTTTCTAGGAGTTTTACTTTCCTGATAATTTGAATATTATACCGCGGAACAAAGCTCTACATTAAGAAAACGTATTTTTTTATAAGTCTTGGATTTCGTTTTCATATTTGCGCAGTCGTGCAATTTCTGCACGAACCGTCATCAGTGCAAAGCCTAGCAGATTGCTTCCGCGCCATTGTGCTGGGGTGCTGTGCTGCGCTTCTTTTGCAGTCATGCCGATTCCCCAAATGGTATCATTGGGGCTTGCTTCTGCGAGGATTGCGTCACCTGTTTCCAATAGAACACGTCTTGCGTCTTTTAATTGAGAAAATTTATAATAATTGCCTGTTAATACAATCAGTTGTTTCCATTCTTTCCAGACACCCTCATTAAAATTTTTGACAGATCTTCCTAAACTTTTTATTTTACCTTGTGACGTTGCATTCATTATCGCTTCATTTGTTTCGGTATCACCAAAAAGCAATGCTTTTTTCGACATCATATATTGTTCCATACAACAATATTTTAAATGTCCCACATAGAAATCCGCCCGATACCACTGACTGAAACATTCCTTTCCAACATAGCCATCTTTTTGCGGGTGATGTCCCCAGAAAAAGACTGCCTTTCGTTTGATTCCGATTCTTTGGTCTTTTTTCAGCGACTCAACAGATTCCATATTGGACTTTGCTGCTTCCCAATTATAAAGCCAAAAATCACCGCGGCGTTTGATATTATGCTCAGAAAGCGACCAGCAGACTGGTTCGGGGAATTTATATTTGTAATCGTTTTGTTCTTCCGGTGTCAGCTTATAAAACCATTGATAAAATTGTTCGGCATAACTTTCCCCATATCCCATGCGCCAGCCGATACTTCCCTCTGGTATAGATGGATATTTTAGCCACAGCGGCGCCATTAAATTTTGTTCCATAAAATCCTCCTATTTTTGTCAATATCTTTAAATTGGGAAGCGCATTATAATAACACACAACTTATGTTTTTCCTTTATTTTGGGGTTTAGAATTATGTTTGCACAAATAAATAATGTTCCATTTATTTGTTACAGTTCAGCCTTGCAGAACTGCATCGCATCAAACCATGCAATACCACTTCGTGGTGGTTTGATGCATCTCTATCACTACGTTATCTTACGGGGCTGTCGCAATAAACTTTGATGATACCAGATATGGTATAAATCTTAGCACAGTATTAGACTATCTTGTATCCGTTTGTCTTAATGCGACAGCCCCTAGGCTAAACTGTTACATTTATTTCAAATTTATTATAACAACCTGTCATAGAATTGTAAATAGCCATGACTAAGGAACTGTTCAAAAATAGTAACAGTGGTTACAATTCACACCAACACCAGATTTTGCAACAATTTACGAACATTCGGTGTGAATTGCAACAATTGATGCACACAAAATGCTAAAGTGCAAGCATTTTGGCGCATAATTCCCACTACTTTGGCGTGGATATGAAACAATGTCATTTACTTAAGGCATTTCTGACCGAACTCGGTTGTGCAAAACC
>CBCOYO010000130.1:0-9519 GCA_965114465.1 uncultured Lachnospiraceae bacterium | reverse complement strand
TCTATATTGCATTTTACCTATATCTTGTATAATCAAAGTTTATTGCGACAACCCCGCATCGGCGGCGCGCGAGTAGGAGAAGAGGAATCTTCCCTGCTTGATTTTTCGGAAAAGGCGGGGCTAAAATGAAAATAATTAAAGTAATAAATAATAATACCGTCTGCGTGCTTGATGATAAGGGCAAGGAGCAGATCGTTTCCGGCAAGGGTGTGGGCTTTGGGAAAAAGTGCGGTGAGCACGTAGATATGGAACGCGTTGAAAAGATGTATATGGTTACAGATTCTGCATTACGGAAAAAAATGATCGAATGTATGAGCGAAATTCCATATGAATATATAAAAGTAACGGATGACCTTGTAAGTTATATTTCGGAACGCTTAAATGTTCCGCTAAACAATTCGCTTATCGTTGCGCTTTCTGACCATATTGCGTTTGCAATTGAGCGTAAAAAACAGGGTATGGAGTTTCCGAATCCGCTGATTGATTCCATACATGATTACTTTCCGGATGAACTTGCGCTTGGACGTTATTGTCTTGCTGAAATAAAAGATAAACTCGGCGTTGAACTTATTAGTGACGAGGCAGGGTTTATCGCAATGCATATTATTAATGCGCGGATGGGAACGGATATGGGGCAGGTTCCCAATATGACAAAGATGATAAATGGCTGTATGGAAATCGCAGACACATTTTATGCGGGAAAAATTGATAAGTCAACGATTGCGTATGATCGTTTTCTAATGCATATGAAATTTCTTGCAAAGCGGCTGTTTCATTCGCAGGAGCTTCCCAATGTGTTAAGCCGTGATGAAGAACTGATGTCGTTAATTAAACTAAAATACAAGAAACATTATAAATGTGCGAAATGTATACAGGATTATGTTATGAAAAATTATGCCAAAATGCTGACAGAAGATGAATTGCTTACACTTGCGATGCATTTGAGAAAAATTAGCGAATCCACATTTTGAAAAGATTGATGCGCCGTTTCTGGTACCAAGCGGCTGTCATATAAATTAAATTTTAAGGGGGAATCTTCATGAAAGATAAAATTTTTGGTGTGTTGCAGCGCGTTGGACGTTCCTTTATGCTTCCGATTGCGTTACTGCCTGTAGCAGGGCTTTTGCTTGGAATCGGCAGCTCCTTCACCAATCCAACAACAATTGAAACGTATAATCTTGGCGGTATTATTTCTGAGGGCGGTGTGCTTTATACAATTCTCGATATTATGAGCAGAACGGGAAGCGCTGTCTTTGATAATCTTGCATTGCTGTTTGCCATGGGCGTTGCTATCGGTATGGCAAAAAAAGAAAAAGAGGTAGCAGCCCTTTCTGGAGCGATTGCATATCTTGTTATGAATACGGCGATTAGTGTCCTTATTATGGCAAAAGGCGGCGTGGAGGCAATGGCAGAAAACTCAACTACATCTGCACTCGGAATAACAACCTTGCAAATGGGCGTTTTTGGGGGTATTATAGTGGGGCTGGGAGTAGCAGCTCTGCACAATAAGTTTTACAAAATTGAACTTCCGCAGGTGCTTTCGTTCTTTGGCGGAACAAGGTTTGTACCTATTGTTTGTACAGTAGTGTATCTTATTGTTGGTATTGTAATGTTTTATCTATGGCCGTTTGTACAGCTTGGAATTTCAAAGCTTGGCATTCTGGTTTTAAATTCTGGCTATGCAGGAACGTGGATTTATGGTATTTTGGAGCGTGCATTGATTCCATTTGGTCTGCACCATGTTTTCTATATGCCTTTCTGGCAGACAGAGCTCGGCGGCTCTATGATAATTGACGGAAATACTGTTACAGGTGCACAAAATATTTTCTTTGCTGAACTTGCTTCAAAGTCTACAGATGTTTTTTCGGTTTCCGCAACAAGATTTATGTCAGGTAAATTCCCATTTATGATTTTTGGTTTACCTGCAGCGGCATTTGCAATGTACAAAGCTGCTCGTCCTGAAAAGAAAAAAGTTGTCGGTGGTTTGCTGATGTCGGCGGCACTAACAGCGATGCTTACAGGTATTACAGAGCCAATTGAATTTACATTTATTTTCGTTGCGCCATTGATGTATGGAGTACATTGTATTCTTGCAGGTCTGTCTTATATGTTAATGCATATCTTTAATGTTGGCGTGGGAATGACGTTTTCGGGCGGTATTATCGACCTTACATTGTTTGGTATTTTGCAGGGCAATTATAAAACAAATTGGATTTGGATTGTAATTGTTGGCTTGGTTTACGCAGTCGTATATTATTTTGTATTTTACTTTATGATAACAAAAATGAATTTGGCAACGCCGGGGCGCGAGGCAGATGATGTTGCACCGAAGCTGTATCGCAGAAGTGATGTTGAAGCGGCGAAATCGGATAAAAATGCCGGAAATGCAGAGGATATCGTAAGTGCGCTGATTTTAAAAGGACTTGGCGGAAAGGAAAATCTGTCGGATGTTGACTGTTGTGCAACGAGACTTAGAATTACAGTTGCTGACGTTGCAAAGGTAACGGATAGTCTGCTTAAAGAAAGCGGTGCGTCGGGTGTGATTCACAAGGGAAATGGTGTGCAAGTAATTTATGGGCCAAGAGTTTCTGTGGTGAAATCGAATCTTGAAGCATTTATGGATTCACCTCTGTCAGATAACCTCGACAGTATTCTTGGAAATTCCGATTCGAAGCCAGCAACCGGAAAAGTCCAGACACAGGAAAAATCTGTGCCGGAGGGGGCAGCCATTGTAATGTATGCGCACTTAAATGGTACAATTGTTCATCTTGAGGATGTGGAAGATGATGTTTTTTCACAGAAGATATTAGGAGAGGGAATCGCGATTGAGCCTTCAGAGGGCAAACTCTATGCACCTTGCAATGGAATGATTGATTCTGTATTTGATACAAAGCACGCAGTAAATATTGTTTCAGCAGATGGTGCAGAAGTGCTGCTGCATATTGGGATAGATACGGTAAAACTTGGTGGAAAGCATTTTACATCTCATGTTTCGGATGGTCAGAAGATAAAGAAAGGCGATTTGCTGATTACTTTTGATATCGAAGCGATTAAAAAAGAAGGATATAAAGTGACAACGCCGTTACTAATCGCAAACACAGATGATTATGCGCAAATTATACCTGCTGCAAAAGGCAAAATCACAGCAGGTAAAGAAATATTAAAAATAAATTAAGGAGGAATTGATTTATGAAAACTTTTAATTACACAATTCAGGATGAAATAGGGATTCATGCAAGACCAGCGGGACTGCTTGCAAAGAAGGCAAAGGAATTTCAGAGTGTAATAACGCTTGAAAAAGACGGCAAGACAGCAGCCGCAACCAAATTAATGGCGATTATGGGGATGGGTGTAAAGTGCGGCGATACTGTGAAGGTAACGGTTGAGGGCGCTGACGAAGAAACAGCGGCTGTTGCAATGGAAGAATTTTTTAAGGCAAATCTGTAAGCTGTTATAGAATGAAAACCTGCAAAAATGCAGCAAGGAGGTTGCCTATGAAAAAGTATCAGGGGAAGGGTGTATACGGTGCGATCGCTATCGGAAATATATCCTTGTTTCAGAAGCCGGAAACAGCAGTAAAGCGCATACATATAGAAGAACCAGACAGCGAAAAAGCACGTTTTAAACAGGCAAAAGCCGCATCGTTAACCCAGCTTCAGGAAATCTATGACAAGGCTCTAAAGGAAGTCGGTGAAGCAAATGCCGCGATTTTTGAAATACATCAGATGATGCTCGATGATGATGATTATATTGAGTCGATTTACAGTATTATTGAGAGTCAAAGTGTAAATGCAGAATATGCAGTTGCAGTGACGGCAGACAATTTTGCGGAGATGTTTTCTGCAATGGAAGATGCCTATATGCAGGCGCGCGCAGCAGATGTGCGGGATATTTCTAACCGCATTATCAATAACCTTATGGGAGCAGGTTCAGAAGAAGCGGATGCCAGTGAAAAGGTAATTATCTGTGCTTACGACCTAGCGCCGAGTGAAACGGTTTCATTGGATAAAGATAAAGTTTTGGCGTTTGTTACAGCGCATGGCTCATCAAATTCCCATACGGCGATACTTGCAAGAAATATGAATATTCCTGCGGTTATCGGTGCAGGTGATGATTTTTTAAGTGATATTCACGATGGATGCAAAGCAATTGTCGACGGTTTTACAGGAGAAATTTGGGTAGATCCCGATGAGAAAACCTGCGAAGCATATCTTGAAAAACAGCGCGTTGATGAGGAAAAAAAGCGTCTTTTGCAGGAGTTAAAAGGCAAGGAAAATATAACGCTTGACGGGCGTAAAATCAATATTTTTGCCAATATTGGAAGCGTGAGTGATATTGGAAAGGTGCTTGCCAATGATGCCGGAGGAATAGGACTTTTCCGCAGTGAATTTTTATACCTTGAAAACAGTGATTTTCCCACAGAAGATCAGCAGTTTCGTGCATATAAGAAAGTGCTTGAGAGCATGGCAGGCAAGAAGGTAATTATCCGTACGCTTGATATTGGCGCAGATAAGCAATGTGATTATTTTAATCTGAAAAAAGAAGAAAATCCAGCATTGGGATATCGTGCGATTCGGATTTGCTTAACACGTCCGGAGATTTTTAAAACACAGCTTCGGGCACTGTACAGAGCATCGGTTTATGGCAGTTTGGGAATTATGTTTCCTATGATAACAAGTGTTTCAGAAGTGGAGCAGATACTAGCAATATGTGATACGATTAAGGCGGAATTAAGGGCTGAGGGGATTGAATACTCAGAAAAAATTGAGCTGGGAATTATGATAGAAACGCCAGCCGCTGCCGTTATCAGTGATATGCTTGCACCATTAGTAGACTTTTTCAGTGTGGGCACAAATGATCTTACCCAATATACAATTGCCTGTGACAGACAGAATCCAGATATTGAGGCATTTGTCAATACACATCATGAGGCTGTTTTGCGGCTTATTGAAAGCAGTGCAAAGAATGCACATCAGCATGGCGCATGGATAGGAATATGCGGTGAACTCGGCGCAGACACAGAACTGACAGAACGGTTTCTGCGCATGGGTATTGATGAATTATCCGTATCCCCATCCTTTGTGCTGAAGGTGCGAAATACTGTGCGGAATCTTGATTTGTCCAAATAAGGAAATCGTGTATAAAAAAGCAGCAATGCAGAAATTGAAATTCTGCAAGCTGCTTTTTTTATGCGCAGGGGTGTGTGCTGTAAAGCTGCTATTCTACTCGATTAATATTCCTTTCTAACGGCAATTAGTCCTTTGGAAAAATTATCAGTTTATTATAGCTTAATGTGAACTTGTTTTTTTAATTTTTATATTTCAAATATATACTATTACCGGAATCCGTGAATCAATTGGATGAGCAAGTGTTGAAAAACTTGAAGATACTATATTTTTTGTGGTATATTCCTTACAAATGCTTTCACCTTTTGGTGAAAAGATTTTTAAGAGTACGCTTCTGAAAATCCTTATATTTACTGGATTTTTAGTATACTTTCACCCTATTGGTTCACGGATTCAGGTATTAGTTAACATCAAAACACAAATTGTTTATAAATCTTCTAAAAGACGAATTGCAGCTTCCTAATAAAAAACTTGACACTTTCAGTCTATAATGATAGACTAAAATTAGAATATGGTCTATTATAATAGACTGTCAAGATGAAATAATTAAGTAGGGGCTGTCGCATTAAGTTAAATGTATATAAGATCGTCTAATACCATATTGTGATTTATACGGATTCTTGTACAATCAAAGCTTATTGCCACAGATCCATATTACAAAGTGAGAGGGGATTGCTATGGAAAGAATTTCAGAGGGTGAATACCGATTTTTAAGTATTTTATGGGAACGAGAGCCGATTGCCAGTCCGGAGCTAGTGAAATGCTGCAATGAACAGCTTGGCTGGAAGAAGTCAACGACTTACACCGTGATTAAGAAATTAACGGACAAAGGCGTTGTAAAAAGTGAAAACACGGTTGTAACTGCTTTAGTAACAAAGGAATCGGTGGACAAATGTCAGAGTGAGGAATTGCTGCAGCGCACCAGTAAGGGTAATATTCCAGCATTTTTGGCAGCTTTTTTTAAAGACCGTAAACTGTCAAAATCGGATATTGAACGTATTCGCCAGTTAATTGAATCCGTGGAGGAAGAATCATGATTGTTGAAATAGCAGTTCGTTTTTGGACAATGGGGCTTCAGGCAAGTATTTTAATCGGCGTTGTTTTGGCAGTGCGCTTTTTCTTAAAAAAATATCCTAAAATCTACAGTTATGCTCTTTGGGCACTGGTAGGTGTACGGCTGCTGTGCCCGTTTTGGGTGGAAAGTTCGTTTAGTTTGCTTCCGAATTTATTATCGTTGGATTCTCAAAGTACAGCGCAGGAGCGTATATCTGTGCAGTGGGATTTTTCGTCGCAAGAGTCAGTGGATATCAAGAAGGAACAAATGGGGGATTTCTCAGAAGATAAGGCTATTGGGCAGTTACAGCAAGATAATATTCCCGTGGAAAAACATAGCCAAGTTCAGGCGGATAAAGAGATTGTAGAAAATACAGTAAACAAACAAAATTCACATAAGAACTGGAAGGATCGTTTTAAATCGGCAATCGTATGGGCTAAAACAAAGGGTATTTTGCCGCTTGCAGTATTATATAGTTTCGTAGCTGCTTGCCTTTTGGCGTTTTATGCGATACAATACTTGCGTATGAAACGAAAAGTATTGACAGCGGTGCGGGCGCATCATAATATTTGGTTAAGCGCAGTGATTGCATCACCGTTTGTAATGGGGATTATTGCGCCAAAAATCTATTTGCCGTACTGGGTGTATCAAGGCAGTTTGCAGTCCAATATGGAGTTGCCAAAGCAGCTTACCAAAGAGGAATATCAATATATTTTAGTGCATGAACAGATGCATATTCGGCATGGCGACCCCATGATTCGGATTGTGGGGATTGTGTGTGCCTGCCTGCATTGGTGGAATCCGTTAGTTTGGCTGGCAGTCGCTAAGATGCAGGAAGATATGGAAATGTTTTGTGATGAAACGGTAGTCGCGCACTTTACTGCGCAGTTACAGCAGACATTATTAAACAATACAGATACAAAAGCAGTCAAGAAATTACAAAATAATGCGATTGCGAAAGCGTATGCTTCTGCTTTACTTGTGTTTGCACAGCAGCAGAACAGCTTTGACACAGGGCTGGCATTTGGAAAGTCTTATACAGAGAAGCGTATTAGTAATATTTTGCATAAAAGGAAGAAAAATTGGCTTATTGCGGGTTTGGTAATAGCATTGGCACTGTTTAGTGCGGCGGCATTTATGACAGTTCCCAAACCGCAAAACATACAAAGTCCGGCAATTACAGAATGGAGTTGGGATAAAGAAAACCTTCCTTATTTAATGGAAGTCTGCCCGTATATTCCGGATTTTTCTGGAGCAGAAGCAATGGATGCTGCGTTTTGGGAAGAATATTTGTTTGATACATATACCAGCGATTTTGATAAGGAGTCGGAGAATATATTTTCAGAACAGTATGATTTTGAAGTTCCTTATCATAAGGTATCGTATCAGGAAGTGGAGGAAACAGCAGAGCAGATTTTTGGGAAAAGGCTTTCAGAATATATTACAGATCCAACTGCTTTAGGGCAGGAGAACAGCAATATTTTTTATCGAGAGGGATATTTTTATATTGGGGCGTCGGATTCTCCTGATTTTCACTATTCGCTGGAAGGAATCGAGCAGGTGGGAATTATGACAGAGGTGTCATTACTGAAAATGATTGAGGACGATCAACCGGTTTCCCATGTGAAGTTAAATCTGTATCCGGCGGAAAATACGCGCGGCTTCCGTATTGGAGGTAAGTCGGAGATGCAGGCAGAAGCAGAAGCACAGATGCGTCCGTTTGCATATATGGGCTACAGTGGTTTCTTGGACGAATGTACGGACTGGACAGGATACAACGCTTTTGTCAATCAGGATTATGACGGCGATGGTATGATAGATAAGGTGCTGCGCATCTATCAGGAAGAATCGGAATACTGTCAGTATCAAATTGTATTTGGCAATGGAAATGTGCTGGAGCTGGATAAAGAGGTCTATGATACAGGTACACCATGGATAGAATCTGCGGACATCAATGGAGATGGAGAACAGGAGATTATTTTTTCACAGCAATATGGTTTCAGCACGGATATGCGGGGATTTGGCGATCTGGCTATCTTTGAAAAAAAGGGAAATGCCTATCAGCGTGCGGCACTGCCGTTTGTTGAAGGCAAGGAGGGCTATTCTCAGAAACTTACAGTACATTATCAAGAGGAACAAGAGCAGTTAATAACGGTTTCGCTGGAAGCTGTGGACTTTAAGATAAATGTTCCGATTCCAAATGAACTATGGGAAACAGAGCGGTATCAGGATTATTATAAAGATGTCAGCGAAACATCGGCAGTGTGGGATTATTTTTTGGTAAAGGATGGAGAGGAAACAAAGCTGGCGTGCAAGGTACATTTGTTTGATAAATGGTCGGAGTATGGATTGATTCTCTTATTGGGTTATGAAAATCAGCGTTATGTTATAGAGGAAGTTATGCCAGCGGATGATGAGTTTATGGATCGCCTGCCTGATACAAGGGAAACCTGGCAGTTAAAAGAATATCGTCTATCAACTAAGGATATTTTGCTGGCAAACGGTGAAGCTGCTGTACTGGAATTGTGGCTACAGGAGGGAGAATATGCGGTTGGTGAGGATGTGCTGCCAAGCGCGCAGACCTTTGAGGAGAATTTTCATGGGCAGTATTTTCTTGTTACCAAGAATCAAGAAGGAATCGAACTGGACAGGCATTATTTAAACCAGCCGAACGCTGCGCCAGCCGAACGGGATGTATTCGGCGATCGTTGTAATTTTAGTGGTTCTTTTGCGATACAGGAAGCAGACTATAACGGCGATCACTGTCCAGATTTTACAATTGGCGTGCCGCTGTCGTCTTCCATGAATTTCTTTGTATTGTATACAGTCCGCGAAAATGGCACAATTGAACTGCTGTGCAAGGAAGGGATTCCTGCACTGACAAGGGATTTTTCCGTGCGCTTGGAAACGGAGCAGGGAAGTTATAATATTATTACCTACGAATATGATAATACCATTGCAGAACAAAGGAAATTGATTTATAGATGGCAACCTGAACAGGGGATTTACAGCATCTACTAAAAACGGAGAATAAGGGGGAAGTATTAGAAATGGCGGATAAAACGAAACGCATGAAAACAGCAATTCATAAAGAACTTTTAGCAGTTCAAAAACAGGAGCAGAAGCTGGCGCAGGCAGCGCAAAAGAAGGAAACACCGCATTGGCGGGAGGAACTAGAGAAAAAAATCCCGTCCAAAACATTGCAGACATTGGAACAAGTATTCTGCAAAGCTTTTTCGATTATCTTTGAAAAAGGTACTGGCGTAATTGAGAAAAGCTATAATAAAGAAGCAATCGGCGAGGATTATGAAATTCAGGATTATGCGGCGAAAGTGAAAG
>CBCOYO010000129.1:0-9672 GCA_965114465.1 uncultured Lachnospiraceae bacterium | reverse complement strand
AATTATGTAAGGAAATGGATTTGGAAAGTTGGTCAAAACGTCCAGTAGTGCATAAGCTGGTACAAGGAACACTGCGGGTGCTTTCGCCGCTATTGTAATATATTAAGAAAAGATTGACGTTTTGTATAATAATATGCATACAGCCGCACAGAGGAAAATTGCCGCTGAGCGGCGTGCGGCAAGCGCAACCAAACAGTAAATCTTTTGCCGTTCAGTATAAATGGAATGGCATAAATAGTATTAAAAATAAAGTATTATCCTACATAATGTCAAAATTTACTGTACTATGCTGATTATACGTATATGGCTGGTGTTATGTAGTTAGGTGACTCGGAAATTTTAATTGTTAAGTAGTATAAAATATAAATAAAAATATAATATGGAGGTATTAAATATGGGTGAAAACGAATTAAAGGAAGTATTGAAAGCGCATGGTCAGGATCATATTTTTGCGGCTTACCAGAAGTTGGATGAAGCAGGCAAGCAGAAGCTGGCGGCGCAGGTAGCAAACATTGACTGGCAAATAGTAGAAATGGCAAAACAGGGAGAACATACGCAGGAACGTGGTAAGTTAGAGCCGTTGTCAGCACTGGAAATTACAGATATTGAGAAAAATAAGGCACAATATCAACAGACTGGACTTGAGGCAATCCGTGCTGGAAAAGTTGGTGCTGTGCTGCTTGCCGGCGGTCAGGGCACACGTTTAGGTTCAGATGGCCCTAAAGGCAAGTATAATATTGGAATAACGAAAGAAGTGTTTATTTTTGAACGCTTAATCCGCAATTTGCAGGAAGTAACAGAACAAGCAGGATGTTATGTGCCGCTTTATATTATGACAAGCGACAAAAATCATACAGAAACAACTGCCTTTTTTGAGGAGAAAAATTACTTTGGTTATCCCAAGGATTATGTGAAATTTTTTCAACAAGAAATGGCACCATCTGTTGATTTTAATGGAAAGCTTTATATGGAAGCAGCGGATTCTCTTTCGCTTTCTCCCAATGGTAACGGTGGCTGGTTTTATTCTATGGTAAAAACAGGTGTGATTGCGGATGTGAAGGCACGCGGTGTGGAGTGGCTGAATATATTTGCTGTAGATAATGTTTTACAGCGGATTGCTGATCCAATTTTTGTGGGCGCAACATTGGAATCTGGCTGCGTAAGTGGAGCAAAAGTAGTGAAAAAAGCAGATCCGCATGAAAAAATTGGCGTGCTTTGCTTGGAAGACGGTAGACCTTCGATTGTCGAATATTATGAAATGACCGACGAGATTATACATTCTCGTCAGGAAAACGGAGAACTATCTTATAATTTTGGTGTTATTCTAAACTATCTGTTCCGTGTGGATAAATTAGAGGAGATTATGAATGCCAAAATGCCAGTGCATATTGTAGAGAAGAAAATTCCATATCGCAGTCAAGATGGAGAAATGGTAAAACCGGAAACACCGAATGGTTATAAATTTGAACTTTTAGTGTTGGATATGATACATTTATTTGAGAATTGTCTTTCTTACGAGGTAGTGCGCGACTATGAATTTGCGCCAATAAAAAATAAAACAGGCGTTGATTCTGTGGAAAGTGCACAGGCGTTATTAAAGAAAAATGGCATAACACTCTAAGGTTGTTTGCCAAAGATAAACAGCTTCCAATGAGCTAAAATATAATCTATACTGTTTAACAGTTAAAATTTCCGAGTAACTTGACTACATAACGTCTGCCATATATGTTTAACCATTGCAGTACGGTAAATAACAGCGTTATGTAGTATAATAGAAACACAGAATGAAAAGGAGATAAATACATGATTAAAAATGTAATTTTTGATGTAGGAAATGTTTTGGTGGATTACCGTTGGCGTGCATTAATGGAAGAATTAGGGCTTTCCAAAGATTTGCAACAGATATTTGAGGAGAAAGTATTCGGAAGTCCTTGGTGGGGAGAACTCGATCACGGTGTAATGGAGGAGTCGGAAGTATTAGTGCTGTTACGCGGTGAAATTCACGGATATGAAAAAGAATTTGACGTAATCTGGGATAACAGGGATAAGCTTGTGACACCATATCAATATTCTGTACCATGGATTTGGGCATTAAAAAAGAAAGGATTGAAAGTTTATCTATTGTCCAATTATCCTAAGAGTATGTTTGCACTTCATACAGAGTGCGGGTGTTTTCCATTTTTAAATAGTGTTGATGGGCGTGTGGTTTCAGGATATGTAAAGATGATAAAACCCAATCCGGATATTTACCAATATTTGCTGGATCAATATCAGCTAAAACCTACGGAGTGTGTTTTTCTCGACGATTTGGAAAAAAATATAGAAACAGCGCGTGCTATGCGGATGAAGGGAATTGTATTTCAAAGTTATGAACAGGCGTCGGAGGAATTAAATCGCTTAATAGAGCAGGCATAAGAAAAATAATATATATAATAGAAAAATAAGAATTAAAACGAAAATAAAAAGAAGAAACAAGCATAAAACAAAAACAGTAAATAGGAGTGGAAAGTACATGAGATTTGTTGTACAGCGTGTTATCGAAGCACAAGTTGCTGTAGAGAACGATATTATTGGTAAAATTGGGCATGGTTTGCTTTTATTTGTGGGCGTATCAGATTCCGACACAACACAAGTCGCAGATAAGATGATCGACAAGGTGACAAAACTGCGTATTTTTGATGATGCAGACGGAAAAACAAATCTGTCGAGTGCTGATGTGAATGGGGCGTTTCTGATAATATCCCAATTTACACTCTATGCCGACTGTCGTAAGGGAAACAGACCATCATTTACAGCCGCAGGCAAGCCGGAACAAGCAAATACATTGTATCAATATATAATTGAAGAAATCCATAAAAAAGGCTTTCCCGTAGAGCATGGCATATTTGGTGCGGATATGAAGGTATCACTGATAAATGACGGGCCGTTTACTATTGTGTTAGAATCCGATGATATTATGGGGAAGTGTTAAATATGTTTTTTACTTTTTTCTCGGAGTGGAGCTGGCAAAATGTTCTTATTAGAATCTTTTGTTCATTATTAATCGGCGCAATCATTGGATTGGATCGTGGTGTTAAACGGCGGGGCGGTGGGGCACGCACAACAATTACTGTCTGTCTTGGTGCTACAATGGTTATGATTATGGAACAATATATGGAGCAACTGTATCCAGAGCGCTTTGATATCTCAAGAATTGCCGCACAGGTAATCAGCGGTGTAGGTTTTTTGGGTGCAGGTTCTATATTGATATCTGGGCATCAGATAAAAGGTCTGACTTCAGCGGCAAGCATCTGGACTTGTGCCTGTATTGGGCTTGCCGTGGGAATTGGGCTGATTGACGGTGCTGTTGTGTTAACGGTTTGTTGGCTTGTTGGTGTACATATGATACCTTATATAGAAGAAAAATTGTATCGACACTCGCGGTTTATGACGCTTTATTTGGAAACAGAGGACGGAAAGGCAATTACTGCTGTATCAAGAAAAATAAAAGGAGATCATTGTTTTATTGATACATTTGATGTGGATAAGCCTAAAGCAAAGGGGCAGCCCTATCAAATAACAACAACATTCCGCATTCCAAAAGGAGTAAATAAGGAAGCATATATGCGCGCATTGCAGGAGCTAAAAGGGGTAAATTCAGTCAATGAAATATAGGATAATGGGGGATTTCTATGAAACAAAAATTGGATAGAACATTGGGAATGTATTCGTCATTGATGATTAGTATTGGAACGATGATAGGTTCTGCTATATTTGTCTTGGCAGGTACGAGTTATCAGATAGCAGGGCCGGCGGCTTCGCTGGCGATTTTCTTAGCTGGTATTGCGGCGGTTTTTACAGGATTTTCATTTGCGGAATTGGTGACGGTAGTGCCCAAAGCAGGCGGAGGCTATGTCTATGTAAAAGAAGCGACAGGAAATAATATTATCGGTTTTATCTGCGGCTGGGGATTCTGGCTAGGCTATGCAATGTCATGTGGACTGTTTGCCTTGGGATTCGGCAATTTTATTAACTATATTTTTCCGTTTATCCCACAGATGGCAGCGGCATATTTGCTGATTGTTTATGTTGCCATTACCAACATCAAAGGGGCAAAAAGTTCAGGAAATTTACAGAATGTAATCACTACAATTTTAATTGGTTTACTGCTTTTGTATGTAATTATTGGTGTATTTCATCTGGATATCGAAAACCAGAAACCTTTTAATCCTAACGGGATGTCTGGCGTTTTCAATGCAATGGGATTTCTGTATATGACATATATTGGGTATGGACTGATTACAACGGCAAGTGAGGAGGTTATTGAACCAGAAAAAACCATTCCAAAAGCAATTTTAATCTCAATTGCGGCAGTTATTTTTATAAAAACTTCAGTCTTTTTTATTGGAAGCGGTATTTTGCCTTGGACACAACTTGTGCCAGAAGTAACAAGTACGCCGTTAATTGACACAGCAGTGCATATGGGTGGTGCAATTGGTGGATATTTGTTTGCCTTTGCAGGATTGCTCGCTACACTTTCTTCAATAAATACTGCGGTAATGGCATCGTCGCGTACTTCGTTTGCGATGGCACGCGATAATCGTTTACCAAGCTTATTTAAAACAATTAACCGCACAACAAAAACACCGGTTTTTTCAATTATCATAACTTCTATTATTGTTGTAATAGCCGTAACTATCAAAGATCTTGAGCATATTTCCACTGTAACAAGTATTTTTTCGCTGACAGGTTACAGCCTTGTCAATGTTGCACTGATTATATTTCGTCAAAAAAAGCCCGAACTAGAACGGAAGTTTAAAGTACCATTGTATCCAATAACACCGATTCTTGGGATTGGCGTCAATTTGTTTTTGATTTTCCAGCTTGCAATTTCAGACCTCCCAGCACTGGTAATCGCAGTTTCTGTAATTGCAGCAGGTATATTGTATTATTATCTGCTTCTGCCAAAGTTAAAATATGCTTCAAAGGGGATTGCGACAGTAGATATTCCAGAGATTAAAGATCATAAAGAAGATAAAACAAATGAAATTGTGATTCCAGTATCTAACCCAGCAACAGCAGATGGATTATTAAATTTTGGTAAAACCATTGCACTTGCAGAGAAAAATACAACAGTAATTCCAGTAAAGGTAAATGTAATACCAGATAATCTGCACACAATAGCAGACTATGATACAATGGTGCAGGCAATGAACAGTCAAGAAGGCATTATCCAGAAATTAAAAGAGCATGAAAAAGAACCCTATATGAAACCTGTACTGATTAATTCGACAGACGCTTTCCATGCGATTATGTCTGTAGTAAAGCGCGAGCGCAATCCTTTGGTAATTATGGGCTGGCATGGCGCAGGATTAATTAAATATATGCATGGAAATATTACATATCGGATGTTGCAGGAAGCACCGGCAGATGTTGGTATCTTAAAAATGCATAATGGGAATATGAATTATAAGAAAATTTTATTCCCTTATGGCGGTGGAAGGTATTCTAAGATGACGGCAAAGGTGGTAAATCGTATTGCAAAGGCATATAAAGCAAGCATTACGCTGTTAAATGTTGTCGATCACGAGGAAGATATTCAAGAAACGGAGCAGAATCTTCATAAATCCGCTGCAAAATTCGACCAGCCTACAGAAATTATGGTGTGCAGCGGCGGTCTGGTCGAAACGGTAGTGCGGTTTTCAGATCAATATGATTTAATTGTAATGGGTGCTTCGCTTGACTGGGGCATTCAGGAAATGTTAACAGGAATGCGCACAGATAAAGTGATGGAACAGGCACAATGTTCGGTTTTAATTATTAAAAGCTATGATATTTTCCTCCAGCGAAAAAATGTGCGTGGTGCAATTCATAAAACAAGAAATGCAATACATAATTAAGGAATTGTAGGAAAATAAGGTAACAGTTCAGCCTAGCAAAGATAAAGAACAGTTTAGTTATTACTGGTATCAAGTAATTATGATAGGTAATTTATTAACAGTTCCTGATTGTGGGGGAGGGAGCAAATTGGAAGAACAATCACAAGGATATTTTGAGGAAGCACTGTCAAATTTTACAAAAGATTTTGCATATGGCGGCGCAATAAGGCATTTGGTCGATCATGGGTATACAGTCGATCGGATTATTAAGGAATTTCAGTATCCGATTTCAAGAGAATCCATTGAAAAAATTGTAACCCAATATCTAAAGGAGAAGTCCAAATAGGATATTCAAACAGAAAAATTAAAGGATTATTTGATAAGATGAAATCATAAGCAAAATAGGGGATTTTATGGCATTGACACAACTTCAGAAATTAGAATTAAATAAAAGAGTCGATAAAATACTGCATGCGCCCGCCAGTTCACCTGTAGGCGGGCAGCAGTTGGAAATGGTTTTTGCTGCGGATATGACAGCAGACAGGGCATTTGTTGAAGAAGCGTTTCGAGAATCGGCTGCTGCGCTAAAAGCACATGACCGCATTTTTCAAAATGTGCGCAGTAATGTCGTGTATTGGGGCAGCGAGGATATCACGACAGCCGTAATGCCATTATCTTTAATCCACATTGGGAAGGCTTTTGCAGATGATATTGTGGATAAGTCAATAGGTAATGTGGATAGTGTACCGTATTTTGACGTGTTATGTGGATATTGCAAGCTGTTTCATGCCAGAAGTCGGTGTATTTTGGTATTTACTACTTGTGAAGCAGACAAACTTTCGGTGAAAGACTGGGATAAGGCGGTGGAAAACTTAAACCCGTTTCTGAAATATCGGATACTGCTTATCACACCAAAGAAAATGGTCACAGGAAGCGAATTGCTGCTGCGGTTTATGAACATTTCTCAATAACACTGACTTATAATTAATTGTTTGTTATTTGTGGTATTTCCAGTTCTTTCTGTGTAATTTGATTAGAAAGATAGCGGAAAGACCCGTCTGAAAATGGCTGTACAACAATTTGGTTTGTAAATGCGCAGTCGGAATGATAGTTAATCCAAACACCGTCAACGGCAAGGGTAATTGTTCCGTCTGCGTGTTCCTGATAAGCTACGACTTCTCCAAAGGGAGGATAAGGAGCTGCATAGATTATATCATATAAATACGTTTTTGTGCGCTCGTCATATCCGCACGCCGCGTGTAGTTGCTCGATTGATACCGGAAAATATGTGGTCATAATATCCTCAAAAAGCGGTGCAGGAATCCCTGTATTTTCTATTTGAAGGTTTTTGCCTGTGTCTTTGCGGTAAATATCTGCGAACATACATGGCATTAAAATCTTTTCTATCGTATTTTTATCCCAATTTGTAACAAATAGATTATAATTGACATAGCTAAGTCCTGTAATATATTTTTTAGTCAGCGCTCTGCATTGATCGGAGAGTGGCTTAATTCGCCAGTATTGCCGTGCACTTCCATGGGTGACAGCAACCGCATAAGTATAGATAAAATATCCTTTTTCCGTAAGTTTCAGTTCCGCGACATCATTTATAGAAATTGTTTGTATCAGCGGATTACCGCCGTTTTGCCAGCCGATTCCAATATAATATGTTTGCAGTTTTTTCTCTCGATATATAAAGGTAAATGCCCCGATATAACCGTCAGGATTTACATTGAATATCGTAACTTCTGCGTCTTTATCTGCCTGATATGCGGCATAAAAATCTGAAACTTTCTGATAATTTTCCATATTGATATCATCGGAAACACTTGTATATCCTGCTTTCCCAAGGAGCGAAACTACCTGTTGACACTGCTGTTTTGTAAAATCTACAATGTTGGATTCCCAGCGGGAATTGCCGTTAATTTGGATATTTTGATAAACCTCTTTTACTTGTAATGCGGCAGTCAGCGCTTGTTCGTTTAGGGAGGATTTTTCACTATCACTTAACACACAATCCGTACAACTATTTTTAAAAATGGGGTCAATATTCGACGCAATATCTAGGGTGGGAGTTTGTTCTTCATAGAGTTCTTCCCATTCTGCGTTTGTAAGGCGGTCGGAATGCCACCATGTTTCGTAATTTTCTTTAGGGGTCAGCATCTCATTGGATACATATTGAAAACTCCCATCGGCAAATGGACGGATAACAACCTTATGTGAAAATGCCTTTGCTGTATTTTCGTTTGGATAAACAGCATTTACAAGCAGCGTAATTGTCTGATCCGCATTTTCGGTATAATTTACCACTTCGGGATATGGAATATCAGGGTATTCTGTTTCGTAAAATCCTCTAGGTCTGTATGGATAAGTAAAGGATATATCCTTTTTGACATTTGTCAAGGATTGGAGTTTATTGCTGTCAATTTGAATATAGGACATAATAACGGTTTCAAATTCTTCTTTGGGTATCTGATATACAGTTCTATTATTGGAGTTGTTATCCATAATATAAGGGCTTTCCTGATCAAAAACAAGCGGGTAAAAACGGTCAAATAAATCATAAAAATCAAGGTTGTTTAGATAATTTTCATGCCAATCAGTAAGAAATAAATTGTTGCGTTCGTAACCTATTGGCAGTATATATTTTTGATTAAATTCTCTGCATTTTGGATCTAAAGGCGCTACACGCAGCGCGGTTTTTTCCGTCATATCGCTTAAATCAATAAGATAATAGATATCAGAATAACACCTACCTTCAAATAGTAAATAACCCTCTTCTGTGAACTGCCACAATTCTGCTGGATAATTAACGGTATTTTTGTGATAAATTGTGTCGTTTTGATACTCGTAAGAACTGTGGATAATTTCAATATTGCCGTTCTGAGTTTGGAATCTGTATAAATGAAAATAGTAGTTATATGTAATTACAATAATCGTTAGTTTGCCTTCTTTCTGTGCTTCGACAGCTTGGTTGAATGCATAAACTTGATTAGGATTGGTCATATTAATCTGATTTTCGCTGTCAACTGCACTGTAGCCATTAGCGCCTAGCTGACTGATAATTGTCTGTAAAGTTGTTTGATTAGGAATAAGATCAACAGGGTATATTGCGGCAATATCTGCTAGTATCTGGTCTGTCGAGGTTAGCGCAGTGTCGCTGATATTGGTAGTATTGGCGGTCAGCGAAGTGTTATTTTGGGAATATATTGATTTATTAGGCGTATCATAAATATTTTGTGATGACAGATTATTTTGTGTTCCATTTTTGAAGTTTGGCGTTTCGCTTTCGATGTTAATACTTGGATCGAATAACGAATAAAATTTGTTGGAGTGCGTATTTTTTGATAAAAAGTGTGCGTTGCTGCTGGTAATAGCAGTGGTTAGCAGAGAAAGTAGTATTGTAATTTTTAGTATATTAATATTCGGATTTTTTAATCTCGTATTTTTTGTTTTATTGTTGAGTTTGTTTTTTTTGCTCTTGTGTATTCTGTTGAAGCGAATATTGTTATCTGTATTGTTGAGTTTGTTTTTCTTGTGTATTTTGTTTAATTTGGCAGTGCTATTTGTTTCGTTGCTATTATTTTTTCTGTGAATTTTGTTTATATTAGTTTTTTTGGTTGAAACTAGATTTTCTTGTTTTTTTATTTGTTTTTTGTATTGTATTGGTTATATTGTTTTTCATAATGTTTTCTCCTAGTGAACTAATTAGAATAAGTGCATGGTCAAAAAAAAAGTATATTGTTACCAATTTTTTTGGAGGCTGTCGCATTAAGCCGAACGAATACAAGATAGTCTAACTATGTGTTAGAAT
>CBCOYO010000128.1:4024-9734 GCA_965114465.1 uncultured Lachnospiraceae bacterium | reverse complement strand
TTCAAAACTGGCACAACAGTGTAGATGATTTAAACAGACGTTTACAAGAAATGCGAGATAGGCAAGATGATGCTTCTGATGGATTTGAGGAAATGGCAGATTCTGCTGCTGATGGATTTGAGGATATGGGGGATTCCGCCGAGAAGTCTTTGGGAAAGATGGATGTTGCAATAAAAGGTCTAAAGAGAAGTATAGGCAGTTTATTGGCTTCGTTAGGTTTAGGATTAAGTATTGCTGGACTTGTGATGTTGGGAAAGCAGGCGGTCGAAATTGCCAGTGATATACAAGAAGTCCAAAACGTTGTAGACACTGCTTTTGAATCAATGTCCTATAAAATGGAGCAATTTGCGGATACCGCAATTACACAGTTTGGCATATCAAAGCTATCGGCGAAGCAAATGGGCTCAACATTTATGGCAATGGGGCGATCCATGATTGGCAGTATGGAAGAAGCCAGCGATATGGCGATAGCACTGACAGGACGTTCCGCAGATATGGCAAGTTTCTACAACAAGACGGTTGAAGAAACCTCAACGGCGCTGAAATCTATTTATACAGGTGAAACAGAAACCCTCAAAGAATACGGCGTAGTAATGACCGAAGTAAACCTGCAGGAGTATGCCTATCAAAAGGGCATTAACAAGAAAATATCAGCTATGACGCAGGCAGAACAGGTACAGCTTCGATACAATTATGTAATGGAGCAGACATCACTGGCAGCAGGGGACTTTGCTAAGACTTCGGATAGCTGGGCAAATCAAGTGCGTATTTTAACAGAGCAGTTTAAAGAATTGCTGTCAGTAATAGGTACAGGCTTAGTCGCAGTATTAACGCCTGTTGTAAGATTCCTAAATACTGTCCTAGCGCAGCTAATAGCAATAGCGAAGCAAGTAGGCGCGATATTGTCAAAATTGTTTGGAATATCCATACCGACAGCGGATGCAGGCAAATTTGCGGAAGATATGACAAATGCGGCAGAGGGGGCAGATGACCTTGGAGAAGGAATTACAAAGGCAGGGAAAGCCGCAAGCAAAGCATTGGCGCCGTTTGATAAGCTGAATGTATTAAAGGATAGCAGCGGTTCATCAGGAGAAGGAAGCGGAGCAGGCGGCAGTGGTTTTGAAATGCCTGCTCTTGCGTTAGATGAAACGCAGACAGAAGCCGTGGATGCGCTTGGAGATGCTCTTGATCAGACATTGGAGAGTTTAAAACCATTATTTGATTGGTTTTGCAAGTTAAAAGATTTGTTTGTTGATGGATTCTTTGATGGCTTGGGTGATAGTTGGAAAGACCGTATAGATGAAATTATTGCAGATGCAAAAAATATTGCCAAGAATTTAAAAGAAATCTTTACAGATCCTGCTGTTGTTGAATCGGCGAAAAACATGATTGAAAATATTGCCTATGCGCTGGGGCAAATTGTTGGTTCAATTGTTTCCATAGGAATTACGATTGCACAAAATTTAATTGGTGGATTTGACATCTATCTGGAAGAAAATAAGGATTTAATAAAACAAAAGCTGATGTCCATATTTGATATAACAGGCGAAATTGCCTTATTAATTGGAGAAGCCTGCGAAACGATAGCATATATATTTGAAGCGTTTGGCAGTGAAAACGGTCAACGGCTTACTGCAAATATTATTGGGATATTTAACAATACGCTTTTATATTTGTTAGAACTTGCGCTAAAGTTTGGAGAGGATATTTTAGGTTGTATTATAACTCCAATCAGCGAGAACAAGGAAGAATTAAGGACGGCATTAGAAGGATTGTTAGGAGTTGCGGCAGAGGTAGCAGGAACGGTTCTTGATGGAGTTAATGATACTTTTGTACAAATAAATGAAGTATACAAAAAATACTTTAAACCATTTTTTGATGATATTACAACAGGTTTTTCTGAATTGTTATCAGAGTTTTTATCATTTTGGAATGGGAGTGTACAACCGCTTCTTGACAATATGGCAGCAGATTTAGATATCTTATGGAAGTCGCACATTCAGCCTTTAATTGACAATGTCATAGAGCTGTTTGGAAAAATTGTGGGTTTTCTCAATGCATTTTGGGAGGAAACTCTTAAACCTCTTATATCTTGGATTATAACAAATGTTGCACCAGTAATTATTCCAATAATACAAAAAATATGGGATTTCTTTATAAAAGCTTGTGAAAAAATAATAGATATAGTAAATTCTGTGATTTCTGCATTAGGAACTTTTATAGACTGGTTAAAAGAACATCAAAGCGTTGTGCAGGATTTCGTAATTATAATAGGTTCTTTTATTGCTGTATGGGAAGTTTCAAAATTTGTGACTTTAATAGGTGGAATAGTGAGTGCTTTGACAACCTTTATTACAGGCGGCGGTTTGGCGGCATCAGTTGCAGCGGTATTAGGAAATGTAATTACTATTTTAGGAAATGCTTTTTATGCGTTGACATCACCTATAACAGGCATAGCAAGTCTTATCGGCGGGATAGTAGTGGCAGTTAAGAATTTTATTACAATGTTGCAAGATGGATTTAGCTGGTTAAATGAAATATTTATGGTAGTTGGAATAGCTTTAGCGGCAGTTGGAGCAGTAATATTAGGAGCACCTGCGCTTGTAGCTGGAGCAGTGGCGGCGATAGTGGCGGCAATAGCGACAATCATTGTTGTAATTCATGATAATTGGGATGCAATATGTGATTGGCTCTCTGGTGTGGCAGACTGGATAAATGAAAATGTAATTCAGCCCATTATAGGATTTTTTAAAAGTATATGGGATTCGGTATCGGGATTTTTTTGTGGGCTGTGGAATGACATAGTTAGTATATGGTCAGCAGTGGCAAGTTGGTTTAGTTCTACGGTAATAGAGCCTTTGATTGCATTTTTTCAAGGATTGTGGACAAGGATTAAACAAATATTTGAAGGATTGTGGATAATTGTACAGGCTGTATGGATAGTAGTATCAGATTGGTTTAATGAGAATGTTATAACACCTGTAGTTGTATTTTTTCAAGGATTGTGGGAAAGTGTATCGGGATTCTTTGTCAGCTTATGGGAAGATATAGTTGCTGTATGGGAAACTGTGGCAGGCTGGTTTGATGAAAACGTTATAACTCCTGTTATAGATTTCTTTAAAAGTGTGTGGGATAACGTGTCAGAGTTCTTCTCAAATTTATGGGAAGATATACAGACTGTATGGGGAGTAGTATCAGATTGGTTTAATGATAATATTATTACTCCTGTTCAGGAAGCATTTGAAACTGCTTGTAATGTGATAGGTGGATTTTTTGAAGATCTATGGATAGGAATTAAAAGAGGTGTTGCTAGTGCAATGAATGCTGTTATTGGAGGAATAGAGGACGCTTTAAATTGGCTTGTGGATGGAATTAATGGAATTATAAGCGGATTTAATAGAGTGGTTTCATGGGCAGCCAGCATAATAGAAGTTGATTGGGAAGGTGTTGATTTGGTATCCAAAGTTTCACTTGGAAGAATCCCGATGCTTGCTGACGGCGCAGTAATCCGTGGCGGCAATCCGTTTATGGCGGTTCTTGGAGATCAGCCGCATGGACAGACAAATATAGAAACACCATTGCCGACAATGGTAAAAGCATTTAAACAGGCAATGGCAGAAAGTGGAAGCATGGGCGGAGAGGTGAACGTAAAGGTATACCTTGGAGAAAAAGATATTACGAAAGCGGTTAAGACAGAAGCGGAAAGATACTTTAAAAAAACAGGTAAAAGCTTATTTGCATACTAGGAGGGGAGGAAAATGTTTAGTGGCTGGCTGATAAAATTTGGTGATGTTATACTCCCCAACAACTTTATTTTGGCAGACGGCTGGGAATCTACTCCGAATCAGCGTGTAGATATTAATGCGTACAGGGATGCAAATGTCCTGCTGCATAGAGAAACGAGCGAGAATTTTAAAACATCACTAACACTAAATATCCGCAATATGAATTTGGCAGAAATGACAGCGTTTAAAGCAGTGATTGGACTGGCAACGCTTGATGTAAATAGTAAAAAACAACGCAGGCTAATGGTTACGTACTGGAATGATGAGGAACTGGATTATAAAACAACAATAATGTATATGACCGACACGACATATTCTATTCATACCGTTAACGAAACAACATATGACATAGAATACAACGAATTTACTATAGAACTGATTGAGTATTAAGGTGATGGCATGATTGATTATAAATACAACAATTTGTTTATGGATGACAGTACCAGCAAACAATTAATAATTGAATATGATACAACGGTAATCACCAATGAAGATTTATTTAATCAAATATTTACGTTAGAAGAAAGCCTGTGCTCCGAGGAGGAACTGCGCTTTGGAAGTTGTGAGGCAGGCGTTCTGAAATTTAAAGTTGCGAATATTGTAGCCCCCATGATGAATAAATGGCTGGCTGTCAAAATGGTATTAAATAACCATTCGGAAGAACCATTTATAATAGGCAGATATAAAGTTGCAGAGGACAAACTGACTGCGGATAAACAATGGCGTGAGATAACTGCCTATGATGCGATGTACGACATTATTAATGCTGATATGGCGGCGTGGTATAATTCTGTTTTTCCGGATTCCAGCCAACCGATTACACTAGAGCAGTTTAGAAATAGTTTCATGTTTTTCTTTGGCTTGGAGCAGGTTCTTCCGCAAGAGGGTTTGGTCAATGATAATATGCTTGTGGAAAAGACCATTGAGCCGGAACAGATAAGTGGGAAAGACATTATAACAGCAATCTGCGAGATAAACGGCTGCTTCGGGCATATCGGACGGGACGGAAAATTTCATTACATTTATTTACCGCAGGCGATACAAGGATTGTACCCAGCAAATGACCTGTATCCCGACCATGCGCCGGATTATCTGCCGTGGCAGCAGCGGACAGGGCATTTATATCCACAAACACCTAAATCTGCTAAAACAGGAGCAGACGGTACATATATAAGCTGCCAGTATGAGGATTATACTGTTAAAACCATAGATAAATTACAAATTCGGCAGGAAGAAAACGACATTGGAGCAATCGTTGGAAGAACAGGAGATAACTGCTATATTATCGAAGATAATTTTTTGGTATATGGTAAAAGCAGCAATGAACTGATGCAGATAGCAAATAAAATATTTGATAAGATAACAGACATTGTTTATCGCCCCATTGTTAACGCAGAAGTCAAGGGAAATCCATGTTTTGAAGTTGGTGATCCGATAAGAATAACCACGAAATATGAATTAGTGGAAACCTACATATTGGAACGTACACTGGAAGGTATACAGGGATTAACGGATACCTATGTGTCAAATGGGGTTGAAAATTATACTGAACAGGTTAACGGCATACACAAGTCAATCATACAGCTTAAAGGTAAGACAAATACGATAAAGCGGACGGTTGAAGAAAACCGACAAGAAATGCTGGATATTGAAGCTGGACTATCATTTACGATTGTTGAAACTGCTAAAGGGCTACAAGCTGATATTGAAGCCGAACAGCAGCGAGCCGAGGGTGAAGAATCTAAGCTGTCTACAAAAATTGAATTAACCGCAGAAGGGCTGCAAGCGAATATTGACAAGGAAGTAAAGCGAGCCGGAGAAGCGGAGGAACAGCTATCGACTGATTTACAATTGACGGCAGAAGGATTACAGCTAGATATTGACGCTGAAGTAAAGCGAGCCGGAGAAGCGGAGGAACAGCTATC
>CBCOYO010000128.1:0-3924 GCA_965114465.1 uncultured Lachnospiraceae bacterium | reverse complement strand
AGCTAGATATTGACGCTGAAGTAAAGCGAGCCGGAGAAGCGGAGGAACAGCTATCGACTGATTTACAATTGACGGCAGAAGGATTACAGCTAGATATTGACGCTGAAGTAAAGCGAGCCGGAGAAGCGGAGGAACAGCTATCTACCGATATCGAAGCATTGGCTGGAAAAATAGTTTTGAAAGTAAAAGCCAATGGCAAAATGGCGCTGGTTAAATTAAGTGCAGACCCAGAAGAAGGAACAGAATTTCAGGTCAAGGCTGATAATATATATCTGACAGCAGCACAAGCGATGAAGTTATTGTCGGGTGGAACGTTGGATATAACTGCATTAGATATAAATATTAAATCGACAAATTGGAGTGCAGACAAGAATGGAAATGCAAAATTTAATAACATTGAATGTAATAATATCAAGGCATTTTCAATATCTACTGAGGCGAAAAACGATTTTAACAGCGAGGTAAACGATTCTGAAGCGATGAAACTGGCACAGCAGGCGATAACAAACGCAGCAAATGCAGCAGCGGATGCAGCAGAAGCAGCAAAAACCGCGAATCAGGCGATAGGCGATATAAATGTACACATCAAAAATATAAATGATTCGATAGATAAAATAAATGCTTGGATTTTGCAGCTTAGTAATCAAATTAAGGAATTAGGTAAACCGGGAATATCGTAGGGGGTGGTGCAAAATGGGAATGCAGAAAGCATTTAATAATTTTTTTTGGCAAAATTATCCTAGCATGGATAGTCCGATCAACGAAGCGAATTTGATGAAAATAAATAATGGACTGAATGTCATAGATGACAGGGTAATTATGCATGAGCAGACCAAAGCAACAAAAACAGAAGTAGCCACATTATTTAAGGAAATAGCATACGATGAACAGACGGGAATTTTAACATTTACTCGAAAAAATGGTGCGACAGTAACGATCGACACGCCAATGGAAAAAATCGCACTGAACATCTACTATGACCCTGTTACGGAAATGCTGACCCTTCCATTAATAGACGGTACACAGATGCAGGTAGATTTATCTAGGTTAATTACAGAATTTGAGTTTTTGGACAGTGATACGATAGCGTTTACTATTAAGCCGGATGGACAGGTTATTGCAATCGTCAAAGAGGGCAGCATTGAGGAAAAGCACCTAAGACCAGACTATTTGGCAGATATCCGCATAGAGTCTGCTAAGGCAGAAGCAAGCAAACAGGCAGCAGAGATAAGTGCTGCAACAGCATCTAAATCTGCATACAATGCCAAGAATAGTGAAACAGAAGCAAAAAAAAGTGAAAATGCAGCGAAAACAAGTGAAACAGAAGCCAAGAAAAGTGAAACAGCGGCAAAGGCTAGTGAAGTTGCTACAAGAGCTAGTGAAACAGAAGCAGGAAAAAGTGAAGCAGCGGCAAAGGCTAGTGAAAACGCAGCGAAGAATAGTGAGGATAAAGCAAAAGAAAGTGAAGGAAAAGCGAAGGGCAGCGAGATATCTGCTGCATCAAGCGCATCCATATCTGCATATAACATGAAAATGTCAGAATCATGGGCAAGAGGCGGAACAGGTTTGCGGGAAGGCGAGGATACAGACTGCGGAATGTTTTATGCAAAGATGGCAGAGCAGGCAGCAGCAAGAGGCGGCTGGATATCATTTGAAATAAATGATAAAGGTTTGCTGGTAATGCGTAAAAGAAGCATTAGTGATGTTAAGTTTGTAATGAAGAATGGCGTTTTGGGGGTGATTTTAGGATGACAATGGCAAAAGAAACCAGAATAACAGAAGAAATTATTTTAGGGGAAGTAAGCGCATATGCACTGGCAGTGAAATACGGATACCAAGGAACAGAAGAAGATTGGGTTAAGGCACAGCAGAAATTTCACGACGAATCGCAGGAAGCAGCAGGCATAGCGGGAAAGTTTGCGTCAACTGCATCAATAGCAGCATACCAATCAACAAGTATGGCAAATGCAGCACGATCATGGGCAGTAGGAAGCGGAGGAACGGTCAGAGAGGGGGACGAAACTGACAACAGTGAATTTTACAGCCGACAGTCACATGACAGCGCAGAACTGTCCAAGGATTATTACCAAAAGACGAAACAAGCAGGGGACAATGCAATAAATGCGATAAATAATGCAATGAACAACATAAATCAAGGCGTACCCAAATTTTGGATTAATCCAAACGACGGTATTCTATATCATACGCCGTCACGGTTCGCATGGAGAGTAAACCACACAACAGGACAATTAGAATGGGGGTTAGCAGTTTAATGGAATACGAATTAACAGAAATGGAACCGTCAGGCAGGGTGCTTCCGCTTTTCCGTGGGGATTATGTAGATGATACAGTTTATGAAAATCCCGACATAGTATTATACAATAATAGTTCATACGTGGCAAAAAGAACCACAATCGGCAATCCACCGCCAACAGATGCACTATCAGATGACAACTGGCAAATGGTAGCAAAGGGTATTATTGACGCAGATGTATCAACGTCAATTGTTCAATTTAATGAAGCCAAATCATTAGAAAACATTGAAAGCGGTGAAACGGTAGAAACTGCATTCGGTAAAATAAAAAAGGCGTTAGCTGAATTTATTGGACATTATACCCAAAAAGCCACTGCAACTATTTTAGGACACATCAAATTATCAAACAGTGCAGCAATAACAAAAGCAGGGGAATATGCGCTGGATGCGATAGAAAAAAATGCGTTGATAGAGGGAACATTGGCACATCTGATTAGTTCGCAAAATACAGTTTTGACGAATAGTATTAATCAGATAAATAGCAATATGGCAGATAAATTAACTAATCGTGGGTATTACGCAGCACAAGGGATTGATGGTTCTGGGATTAGTATAAATGATATGACTAATCCCGGTATTTACCGATTTTACGTCAATCCTGATACTGATAATGCTAATTATTTAGGTTGGACAGGGCGAACAATTATTATTTGTACTGGTGATTGTGCTGGTTACATATGGCAAATATTTTATAGCGATTGGGGACATTGTGTTTATAGACGCAATGTCACACAAACAATTTTATCATTTGATTATGAAACACCCATAAAACATATTGACGCAAAAGCAGAAATTGCGGAATTAAGTAAACGGATAACAGCATTAGAGGGTATGATAAAATCAAATGGTTAACCTAACGTTTAGCTGTTAGTTTACGTATTCCCACATAACTTTACGCCATTTATCAGATGCCTCCTCTTTGCCACGGTATCTGCTCGTATAAATAAATGTTTGTTCTGTGTTAGAACCGTGTAATATGAATGTGCAGAATCCCGCATTATATCCTTTTATTATTTCTAATACACCATATTTAACAGGAAGGACATTTCTTAAATGAGGACTCGACCCATCAGTATTAATTGTACAAAATGTATGTATATTATCAGGAAGCAACGTATTTAATTCATACATATGTTCAAATACAATGTTATTATCAATATTGTAGTGCGTTAATAAATCATTAAAATATGCAAAATGTCGCTCATCTAATTTGCTATTTAGTTGACAAATGATTAAGCCATAATTATTGATTACGCGGATATATAATAAATCCCCGTAACCATACATTACTCGCCGGATGCCCATCAGATCGTATATATAATTGTCCATTTGAGTAGCCCATGATATATGTATTGCCTGTATCCTGATCATTTAATATACCAAAAGGAAAATAGCCAAATTTACATGGTGGCAAATTGGATGCAAACACATATGTTGTCCATGCATTAGGGATTTTGGCGTTTATCTGTATGTATACTATGCATAGGTCACCAACTGCCTGCCATTGACAGCCAATATCTTCTGTTATTACTTCGGGGTCTAGTTCCACATTTCCCCAAGGGGCAGCACCTAATCGGGCAATACTATTCGTCAAAACTGTATTTTGCGAA
>CBCOYO010000127.1:0-9883 GCA_965114465.1 uncultured Lachnospiraceae bacterium | reverse complement strand
GGTGTTGTTCTTACAGAGAATATTATATCACGTCTGGAAGGTTATTCCATATATTATGTACATATTCATGAAAATCTTGTGGAAGAATTAAATCAGCCGATGATCTGCCCACCGCCTGCGAATTTTGACGATGCGGCAGAAAACAGCGGCAAATCCAACAAAGAGCGCATTAAAAACAGTCATCAATTCGCCCTGTTTCAGCAGGCATTTAACCGCTGCGCTGAACATTATCAGGACAGTCTTACAAACGCTCTCTACCGTAATGAAACATTCCCTGCAAATGAATTAATAAAGGAAACACTGCAAATTCTGCACCCTGTAAACGGCGATATCAGTGTATTTGATATGTTGTTAAATATGCACAATATTGACGATTCCGTGTATATGCACTGTATTGATGTAGCCTTGATTTCCAATGTGCTCTCCCGCTGGCTGCATTTTTCTGAAGCAGATCAGAAAATGGCAACCGCCTGCGGATTATTCCATGATATCGGCAAGTTTATGCTGCCGTCCGGCGTTCTGCGCAAGCCCGGCAAACTGACCTCCGAGGAATTTGAAATTGTAAAAACGCATACAATAGAAGGCTTCCACCTTCTTAATAAATACCGCAATATTCCTGAGCCTGTTAAGAACACTGCAATTATGCATCACGAGAAATGCGACGGCAGCGGTTATCCCTATGGATTAAAAGGCGACGATATTGACAAATTTTCCAAAATCGTTACAATAGCAGATATTTTTGACGCAATGACAAGCGAACGTGTGTATCGTGCAGCAATGTGCCCGTTTTCTGTTATTAAATATTTTGAAGACGACGGCATTCACAAATATGAAATGAAATATATTATGACATTTCTGGAAAATGTGGCAAATTCCTACCTTAATCACACTGTTACACTCAGCAACGGCATGGAAGGAAATGTGATTTTTATTAACCATGATAATTTCTCCCGCCCTGTTATCCGCACGCCAGACAATGAAATTATTAATTTACAGGAACAATATTATAACAGTATTATGCAGCTTTCCACGCAGAAAAATGTTTCCATTGAAACCATTATATAAGCGAAAAGACAGATGCACCTGCCACTGTCACAAGTCCTGCCACCGCAATCGCTAGGCTTCCCATTGCACCTTCGATTTCTCCAAGCTCCATTGCCTTCGCCGTACCGATTGCGTGGGACGCTGTGCCCAGCGACAGCCCTTTCGCAACAGGTTCTTCAATGCCAAATATCCGAAACACAAGTTCCGCTGTCATATTTCCCAAAATTCCTGTAATTACAATTACCGCTACCGTTATGGTTACAATACCGCCAAGCTCTTCCGAAACGCCCATACCGATTGCTGTTGTAATGGATTTTGGAAGCAGCGTAATATAGAGCGCACGGTTTAACCTAAATAATTTTGCCAATGCCCACACACCGCCAAGACTTGCCAATACACCTGACAGAATCCCTGCCGTAATTGCTTTAACATTGCTTTTAAGCAGCTCTATCTGCTCATACAGAGGAACTGCTAGACTTACCGTTGCTGGTGTCAGTAAATAACTGATATATTTGCCGCCTTCATTATAATGATTATAATCCACACCAAATATCAATAAAACCGCCATTACACACACTACACCAATTAGTAATGGATTTAATATCGCTAACTTCCATTTTTTCTTTAATACCAATCCCAGCTCAAATCCCGCCAGACTGATAAATGCACCAAAAAAAACGGAATTAGAAAGAAATTCTTTCATAATACTTCATACCCCTCTGCCGTTTCAAAAACGTTCTCCTGCCAAACCTGCATAAGATAAACGATACCCTCTGCCTATTTGCGATTTCTTCGGATCACCCACTGTGTTACTCTGCCAGTTACCGCCATTACCAAAACCGTTGTAATAAACGTAATCGCAAGTACAGGCACGCAGACAGGTTTTAATGTATCCCATGCGGTCAAAAGCCCTACTGCCGCCGGAATAAACATTACTGGCATAATTTCTATTAAAAAGGAAGCTGCCTCCTTTACCTGCCCTACTTTGATAACACCTGTCAACAGCGCAGCAAGCAATATCACTAAGCCGTAAACGCTTGCTGGTATTGGCAAAGGCAGCAACGCCCGCAGACCTTCGCCGATAAACGATATCAGCAGAATCAGCATAAATTGTTTTAAAAATTTCATAGATTTCCATCCCTTTCTACAAACATATGTTTTTTCGATTTAAAATCTCCATTTCCCATATATCAATTTATTTTTTTATATTTTATTTTTAATATATTTTATTTTTAACATATTTTATTTCAACGCACATGAAAACCCGTTTCGTGTTCTTGTATTGGTATATTTTCGCTTTCTATGCTATCAATAACAATATAATCGCTTTTGTTTATCATAGTAAGCATATGATTAATACGCTCCTCTGAGCCCTGCACTTCCATTTCGACAGAACCATCCCACTCATTTTTCGCCCAGCCGGTGATTCCCATTCCATCTGCGGCATAGCGTGCACGGTAGCGAAACCCCACGCCCTGTACCCGTCCAGTAAAACGCATATGTTTGCGCACAATTTCTTGTGAATGCTGTTCCATATCTTCCTCCGCATATTCTATACTCACGAACGATTAGATTTTCTTTTCTGCACAACACAGATTGCCCGCTTATGCAATATGGGCTGCGTATAAATTGAAAAATCTTAACGATCGTTAGTATAATATTCTGCACGGCAAAAAGATTTGCCGTATAATTGCGCCAGCCGCAAAACAGCAATTTTCTTTTATGCGGCTGTGTGCATATAAAAATTTTGAAGCAATGCCTATTATAACACAACACTTTTCTTACTTCAATCAAATACAATTATATTACATTCATTATTTCGATAAAATTCGTCAAAAAATATCTAATTTCCCCCTTTATTATTTTTCCATTATGGACTATACTCATATCTAACCCAAAAATTTATTGAAAGAACGAGGTATATCTTTATGGCTGCCATGAAATGGTTTTACTCCTTCCTAAAAAAGCATAACCGAAGTATGGCACTTGGCCTAGTGCTGGTTACGGTTATCTCCGTGCTTGCAATCGCCAAGCCCATCGTATCAGGCTCTATTGTTGACGACGTAATTACCGATGGGCAGTATGAGCTGCTGCCAAAATTGATTGCACTGTTAATCCTTATCACTGTACTACGCGGTGTTCTGCGATTCTGGTCACAGGTTATCTTCGAAACCTGTTCACAGGATGTCCTCTACTCTATGCGCGACACCGTATACCGTAAACTATTGCAGCAGGACTTTAACTTCTATAATAAGAAGCGTACAGGAGATCTTCTTAGCCGCCAGACAGGAGATATGGATGCAATACGGCATTTTATCGCCTTTGTGATTTATCAGGTATATGAAAATGTATTTCTTTTTTTCTTTGCCCTGATTATGGTGTTTACGGTTAGTCCCAAGCTTGCTCTATGTATGTGTATTGTGCTGCCATTTGCACTGCTCGTAACACTAAGCCAAACAAAGAACGGACGCCCCCGCTTTCAGAAAATCCGCGAACAGTTTTCTTCACTCAATACTTTTGTACAAGAGAATATTAGCGGAAACCGCGTTGTAAAAGCATTTTCTAAGGAAGATTATGAAATCGGCAAATTTAATAAAGAAAATGATGGATACCGTGATGCCGAACTTGCGGCAGCCGAAATCTGGACAAAATATGTGCCGCAATTTGAATTTCTCTCAAATATGCTGACAATTATCCTAATGCTGGTAGGCAGTATTATGGTTATCAACCAGTCTATGACACTAGGAAATTATGTAACCATCAATGGATATTTATGGATGTTAATGAACCCCTTGCGCCAGATTGGCTGGCGAATCAACGATATCCAGCGTTTTACTACTTCCGTCGAGAAAATTTATACGACTTACAGTGAAGAACCAAATGTAAAATTCCCAGCAAAAGCAATTCCCTGTGAACGGCTCAATGGTGATATTGAATTTAAAAATGTTTCCTACAGTGCTGACGACGAAGACATTATACATCAAATCAACTTCCGTGTAAAAAGCGGACAGACTGTTGGGATTCTCGGCTCTACTGGTTCTGGTAAGTCTACTATTATGAATTTATTATGCCGTTTCTATGATGTTACAGACGGCGAAGTACTCGTTGATGGTAAAAACGTTAAGGATTTAGACCTCTATAATCTACGCCAAAATATCGGCATGGCTATGCAGGATGTATTCTTGTTTTCCGATACCATCGAAGGAAATATTGCCTACTGCAACCCTGACTGTTCCTTTGAAGCTGTAGAAAAAGCTGCGATTATGGCAGATGCCGACAGCTTTATCCGCCAAATGCCTGACGGATACGATACGATTGTCGGAGAACGCGGCGTCGGACTTTCTGGCGGGCAGAAACAGCGGATTTCGCTTGCCCGCGCGCTGTTAAAAGAACCTTCTATCCTAATCCTAGACGACACAACTTCTGCTGTCGATATGGAAACAGAAAGTTATATTCAGCAGCAGCTTAATGCGATTGACCACAAATGCACAATTTTTGTTGTCGCTTATCGTATTTCATCCATCAAGGATTCTGACCTAATACTAGTATTAAACGACGGGCGAATTGTTGAGCAGGGAACACATAACGAGTTATTGCAGAACAATGGCTATTATGCTACAGTTTTCCGCCATCAATACGGCGAATTTGAAAAATATGTCAATGAGTTAAGCACAACTTCTGGCAAGAAAGGTGGACAATATGGCACGAAATAAATATGATATTGACGAGAGTATTGAAGAAAGTTATGACATTAAGCAATTGGGACGCGTGCTGCAATACGTAAAACCTTACCGCGGTCAGTTGGCGCTGGCGCTGTTTTTAATGCTTTCCTCCTCAGCGCTTACCATGCTGTTTCCAATGTTTATCAGTGAAATTATGGATACATATATCCCTACAGGAGATGTTAGAGCAATTGTAACAATCACCATTCTATCGCTAGTCATTGTATTGTATGCTTGTATCTGTATCCGATTTAAAATACGTATTACCAGTCGTATTGGGCAGGCAATTGTACATCAACTACGGTCAGATATCTTTTGTCATTTGCAAGAACTTCCGTTCTCCTACTATGACGACCGACCGCACGGAAAAATTCAGGTTCGTGTTGTAAACTATGTAAACAGCTTAAGTGACCTGCTTTCCAATGGTATTATTAATACCATTACCGATATGTGCAACCTAATTTTTATTCTGGTGTTTATGTTTGCGCTTCATGTACGGCTGACACTTATCTGTCTGTGCGGACTTCCTGTATTAATGGGCGTAATTATTTTCGTAAAACGCAGACAGCGCCGTGCTTGGCAGATTCAAAGCAATAAGCAGTCAAATTTAACGGCATATATTGCGGAAAGCATTAACGGAATCCGTGTTACGCAGTCTTTTGTGCGTGAGCGGGAAAATACTTCTATTTTTAACCATTTAAGTGGTAATTATCGCAGTGCTTGGATGCGTGCCGTAAAATACAACTTTATTATGTGGCCATGTATCGACTCGATTTCCACTGTGACAACTGCTTTTATCTACGTTATTGGAATTGGCTGGATTTCCGGCGAACTTTATGGTGTAACAATCGGTATCCTAATTGCGTTTACTTCCTATATTTCAAGATTCTGGGAGCCGATTAACACGCTTGCTTCCTTTTATAATTCGCTATTGACTGCGATTGCCTACTTGGAGCGGATCTTTGAAACCATTGATGAACCGGTCAATGTCAAAGACGCACCAGATGCTATCGAAATGCCGCCCATTCAAGGCAATGTCACTTTCCGTGATGTATGCTTTAGCTATGAAGATAATGTTCCGATTTTAAATAAAGTGAATTTTACTGCCAATGCAGGCGATACCTATGCAATTGTAGGGCCGACTGGCGCTGGAAAATCAACCATTGTCAACTTAATCAGCCGTTTCTACAATGTAGATTCCGGTGAGATTCAAATTGACGGCACAGATATTTCCAAAGTAACATTAAAGTCCCTGCGCAAACAAATGGGAATTATGATGCAGGACAGCTTTATTTTCTCTGGAACGATTATGGACAATATCCGTTATGGCAACCTAACTGCCACAGACGAAGAAGTGATCGCCGCTGCCAAAACCGTCTGCGCCCACGACTTTATTATGGAAATGGAAAACGGCTACCAGACACAGGTAAACGAACGTGGAAGCCGCCTTTCTGCCGGACAGCGGCAGCTAATCAGCTTTGCAAGAGCATTGTTGGAAAATCCTGCAATTCTTATATTGGATGAAGCGACCTCCAGCATTGACACCGAAACAGAAATCCTGTTGCAAAAAGGATTAAACCGTCTGCTGCAAGGGCGTACTTCCTTTATTATCGCACACAGACTTTCTACGATTAAAAATGCAAGCTGTATTATGTATGTGGATAAAGGAAATATTCTCGAAAAAGGAACACACGAGGAACTGCTTGCGCTAAAAGGGGAATATTATAAACTATTTATGTCACAGTATGATTTTTTGTTGGAGAAGAAGGGGACTGCTTAAACGAAAGAAACAATAACCATTTAACTTAGGGCTTTGCACGATACTGCAAAGCCCTTTCAATCAATGCTTGTTACAATTCACACCCAATGTCATTAATTTAAACCTTCTACCCCCTGAGCAACATTAGAAATTGTCTGGCAATTCAAGGTTTTGCACAACCGAGTTTCAATCGGAAATGCCCTAAGTTAACGACATTAATTCACACCTACGCCAATTATTATCAAATTATAAGTTATTGAGGTGCGAATTATAACAGATTTGCACACAAAATGCTAAAGGACAAACATTTTGGCGCATGATTATCACTACTTTGGCGTGGGTATGAAAAGTAACCAATGCTTTGTTACAATTCACACCAACGCCAGATCTTGCAACAATTTACGAACATTTGGTGTGAATTGCAACAATTGATGCACACAAAATGCTAAAGTGCAAGCATTTTGGCGCATAATTCCCACTACTTTGGCGTGGGTGTGAAAAGTAACAATGCTTTCAATGCACCATAACAATCATAAACTTTCTCTTGTACCCAGCTCAAGTCAATGTTACAATAACATAAAACATTGAGAAAGGAAGGCATCACACTATGGCATTCTGTTTAAATTCCAACTATCCCTATATAGATTTTAATATGCTGGTTCATGATGTGTTTTTTGTAGATAAATCCGGCATTATTGAACATATCAGTAAAAAAATCCGCACCAAAAACCGTTTTTTATGTATTACGAAGCCACGCCGCTTTGGAAAAACTTCTGTGTTAAATATGCTTGGTGCTTATTATGGCAAAGCATACGATGCAAAACCACTGTTTGACAATTTAGCAGTCAGCAAAAGCAAGGACTACGAAACCCACTTAAATCAATACAATATTATTACGTTAAGTTTTAATAACTTATCCGATATCGGCAACACTTACAACGACTATATTGATTTTGTCAAGGAATCCATTAAACGGGATATTTTCGCTGTCTATCCAGAACTAAAAACGGAAACCTTTCATAGTATTTCCAGTTTATTATCTGCAACAGGCGACGACTATATTTTTATTATGGATGAATGGGATTATATTTTCAGTCATAATCTGTATCCCGAAAATCAAGGAGATTTCTTAGAATTTCTAAGAGATTTGCTAAAAGACAGACCATATGTAGCCTTTGCGTATATGACAGGTGTTCTCCCGATTAAGAAATACAGCACAGGCTCGGCGCTTAATATGTTTCAAGAATATACAATGCTCAATGACCCAATATTTGAAGAATATTTCGGCTTTACGCAAGACGAAGTGACCATGCTCTGTGAAAGGCAGACCAAGCTGACACCCGATGAAATCAGTGAATGGTACAATGGATACCAAACGAAGGGCGGAGAACGGCTCTATAACCCACGATCTGTTGTATGCGCATTGGAGGACGGCGTCTGCCAAAGCTATTGGACAAGAACTGGCAAAATGGACGAGGTTTTATTTTTCCTAAAATATAATATTGCTGAGGTAAGAGATGATATTATAAAAATGATAAATGATATTCCTATTCAAATTGAAATTAACAAGGAATTTACTGCTGGACAGGAAAGCCCTAACACCCAAAAAGAAATTTATGCTGCTATGATAATTTACGGATTACTGTCATACTATGACGGCGAACTTAGAATCCCTAATAAAGAACTTATGATAGAATTTGAAAACGCATTAGAAGATGACGACTTTGGCTACGTTGCTGAATTAGTTAAAAATTCTACCGAAGTATTAAATGCAACGCTAAAGCAAAACGGAGAAGTAATCGCTTCCTACCTGCATAATATCCATAACAGCGAACTGCCCATTCTCAAGTATAATGATGAAAACAGCCTGTCCTGTGTTGTAACGCTTGCATATCTTTCCGCACGAAACAAATATAAGGTTGAACGTGAAGAAAAAAGCGGTAAGGGTTTCGCAGACTTTATTTTCTACCCAAGGCGGAAAAATCTTCCCGGTATTATACTTGAATTAAAGGCTGACAGTACTCCCGAAGAAGCAATTAACCAAATTAAGGAAAAAGAATACTGTGAAAAACTGCGGAAAGAACATATTGGAAAAATTCTTGCCGTTGGCATTAGTTATAATACCAAAGAAAAAGACCATAAATGTATTGTTGAAGAAATAAATTAAAGAATTTAAAGGGGAATGACCAAATCCAAATTGTCATTCCCTTTTACACACACAAGCACACAAGAAAAATATGCCGCAAAAACGATGCACTTCCTCTTCCCTATTCTATCTCATAACTTTTATGGGAACAGAAAATCCACTGAATACCGGCATGTTGCATTCCACAAAATCCACTCCTTATATCCGGCATCATACACAGCCTGAATCTGCTCCGCAATCTGCTCATCCTCATATGAAATGTGCCCACTCACCCATGTCGCTGTGAATGCTTGCAGCCATGGACGCACAATCGCACAGTTCCTCTTTGTATTTTGACCTAATACATCTTGTGACAACATCAACGCCTGATACACGGTATCATAGGGGTGCGCGTCAGGCACATCAAAGCCAAATACTCCCGCTCCATAATGAGATGGATAAACCATAGGACTTAACACATCCACCGTTTCTCCAAGTTCCGCATAATTCTGTCCCACATGTTCAATATCTGTCGCACTGCCAATCACCGTGCCAAACACGTCCGCTGTAACAACTCCACCCTTCTCATGAAGCTGTTCACAGGCATAGGACAAAAACCCCGATATCGCCTGCTCCTTTGTATAATTTATCATATCCACCTTATAGTCCGCAGTATCTGCATCCTTTCCAATCGGAAAACGGACATAATCAAACTGCACTTCATCAAATCCAACCTCCAAGGCTGCCTGTGCAATCTCCGTCAGATAGTCCCACACTTTCTCTTGATATGGGTTAACCCAGGCAAGCCCATTGGCGTCCGTAACAAAACCACCATTCGGCTTTGTCAACGCACAGTCTATATGATTTTGTGCAAACACAGGATCCTTAAAGCATACAATCCTTGCGATAGTATAAATTTCATGTTCTTTCAAGGTTTTCATCAACGCATTAATATCCCTTATGTAAGCAACGCCATTTCCCATCTGTCTGACAGCGTCCGTATCCATTTTCCATGTAATCTCACCGTCATCATTTTTGACATCAATCACCATAGTATTTAATTCCGTTGCATCAACAAGCGTAATCAAGTCATTCATACGATCACTGCCCGCCACTGACCCAGTCACATAAATACCTTTTACTGTGGGACGGTTCTTTTGGGCAAGCACCCCGCGTTTCATTTCCTCCACAATCTCGGAGAACCCTGTTCCAGTTCCTCTTTCAATAAGCTCT
>CBCOYO010000126.1:0-9892 GCA_965114465.1 uncultured Lachnospiraceae bacterium | reverse complement strand
CAACAGCAAAACGCCACACAATCACAGTCAGAAGGATTTTAAAGCCCTGACTGTAGACAGTCTATTAATCGGCTCGCTTCGCTTTTACTTAACGCTTCTACCGCAATGCGCTCTGTACCAAAACTTTTGATTGGCTCTAGCCAAAACACATTCTCCTCATTCGCCACTGAAAGCCGCAGACGTCTTGCAAGCATCTGTATGTAATTGTACTGCTTTGGCGTTATCGGACTATCTTTCTGCACACGATACGCCAATTGCCGCGGCGCAAATGGTTCTTGATCTATTTGATAAAACTGTTCTATCATGCGCTGGTAAACTTGGTGTGTTGCAACCGCATCATTTAATGCTCTATGCGCGTCCAAATCAATCTTATAATATGCACACAGCACGCCTAGGCTTCTACTCTCCAATGCTGTTAAAAACCGCCTTGCAATCCGCAGCGTATCCATTCCTTCCTTATTAAATGTCTTTTTCTGCCGTTGTGCCGCTGTTTTTACAAAAGAATAATCAAAGAGTATATTATGTCCCAGCAGCACACTATCCCCTACAAAATCTGCAAATGCATCAAATATTTCCTCTATAAAAGGTGCTTTTTTTACATCCGCATCCGTAATCCCTGTCAATTCTACAATCTTTGGCGGAAGCGGCTTTCCTGGATTGACAAATGCAGAAAAAGTATCCACGATCTTCCCATCGCATATTTTAGCCGCTCCCAGCTCAATAATTTTATCCTGATTTGGATAAAGTCCTGTGGTTTCGATATCAAATACCACATAATTCATTAATGCTTGTTTCATTTTTGTTCCTATCTGCTTTTTTACAGGCACTTCTATATGCATAAACAATTAGACTTTCCTGTCTGCACAACCATATTTGCCCAAATGTTCCTTTCAGCTTTTATCCTGATTTCTATTTTTAAATTCGTTATCCAAAATCACTAAGTTCATCTCGTAATCCTGCATATTTTTCTGCTTAATACTCGAAAGCATTAATCCTGCGAAAAAAGACTGGATTGCCGCAATATAGACAAATCCGCATACAATCAACGTGGGGAAACGCTCCACCAGCCCCGTAGAAAAATATTCAGTAAGCACTGGAATTAAAAACAGCGTCGAAATCACTGCTAACAACGCAGAAATCCATGCAAAAAAGCCCATTGGCTTATAGTTTTTATACAATTTTAAGATGGTGAAAATTACTTTCATTCCGTCCGAATATGTGTTTAATTTCGATACACTGCCCTCTGGACGATCACGATACTGAATAATTACATTCTCTACACGCATATTTTTATCAATTGCATGGATACTCATTTCCGTTTCAATTTCAAAGCCTTTGGAAAGCACGGGAAATGATTTGACAAACTGATAGCTAAATGCCCGATAGCCCGTCATAATATCCCGAATGTTACTTTTAAACATACTGTTAATCGCGCCCCGTACCAGCGAATTGCCAAAGTTATGAAATGGGCGCTTATTTTCCTCAAAATAAGAAGAAGAAAGCCTGTCCCCCACCACCATATCTGCATTGCGCTCCAAAACCGCTTCGCATAACTTACGCGCTTCATCAGCAGGATAAGTATCATCCCCGTCCGTCATAATATAACAACGTGCGTCAATTTCACGGAACATACGCCGTATTACATTGCCCTTGCCCTGCTGGTATTCATAACGCACCACTGCACCCGCTTTGCGTGCAATCTCGTCTGTTCCGTCTTTGGAATTGTTATCGTACACATAAATTACAGCTTCCGGAAGCGCTGCCCGAAAGTCCTTTACTACCTTTTCAATTGTCTTACTCTCATTATAACAAGGAATTAAAACTGCTATCTCGTCCATTCGTTCCTCCTTTATCCTAGAATTGCCATACAACCCCTAGTACAGCATTGCATTAAGAATCGAGCAACACGCAACGTTGTACTAGTACATTATAGCAATTCCCTAATTTACTTGTAATGTAATCGTCCAACATTGAGTGTAACACACTCCGAAAACATAATAAAGAGGAAATTGCTAGAATTATAAATTTTTTAGGAGCTATTAAGAAATAACCTTTATATAATTTCTTTTGAACTGTTAAGAAATATCTATAAACAGTTCCTTATGATTTTAATTTCTCCTCTTTATTCCGTATCCGAAGTTCTTTAAAAAACTGCTTTAATAATCCCGAACACTCCTCCTCTAACACCCCGCGCACCGTTTCTACTTGATGATTAAACGCTGGCTGCTGCAAAAGGTTTAATATTGACCCTGCGCACCCTGCTTTTGCATTCATGCACCCCATAACCACTTTGGATATCCGTGCCTGCACAATCGCACCAGAGCACATTTGACAGGGCTCTAGCGTTACATACAATATACATTCCTCTAACCGCCAATCACCGATTACCTTACTCGCCTTTTTAATTGCAGTTAGTTCTGCATGGGAAAGTGTGTTCTTGTCAGTATTGCGGCGGTTGTAGCCCCGACCGATTATCTTTCCGTTATATGTAATTACACATCCAATCGGCACTTCCCCTAATGCATATGCTTTTTTCGCCTGTTTAATGGCTTCACGCATAAATTTTTCGTCGGATTTATTGTAATTGTCTGTTTCATTCATTCTTTATCCCTCATTTTACATCTCTATCTGCATTACATTTTTGCTATGCCAAACAATGTAACCTATCCAGCAATTCGGAACTATTACTCCGGCAATTATTAATCGACTTACCTATTGTATTTATTATTTGTTTATGATATTCCTTCGGCAATAAAATAGTTCGATATTCAATAGCTATAATAATATTACGCCTTCCGACGCAGCCCTTAACATTTTATCCGCAATATCGCTGGTCGTTTCCTCAACAGTGATATAACTTGACACATCCGTTAACGGAAGCGATTTATGGAGCAGTTCTTCATAATATATCATCTTATTATCATCAAGTGTTATGCAGCAGTTTTGTATTATTGCAATAATTTCCTCTAACTCCGCTCTTGTTAAATCCGGCACATACGGTGATTCTGGTGTCACTGTCATTTCTGCAAGCGTTTCTAAATCCGTCCACCCCCAGTATTCTGCAAATTCTGCGGCATTGTGCTTTTTCCCTGTAAGCGCGCTTAATTTTTCCAGCGTCTTACTGCAATCCAATCCGGACGCAATTTTCCCCGCAATTTGTTCAATATACGTTGCCACCTGCGCCTGATTCTTTTTATCTATTTGCGGAAATTCTAATATTGCTCTCATATTTTTCCCCATTCCTTTCCAGTCACAAACAAAACCTAAAAGAAACTTTCACACTTCACAGTTCGAATTTTCTTTCACTCTTTTCCCCCTTAAATTTTATATAGGGGTTGTCGCAATAAGCTTTGATGATACCAGATATGGTATAAATCTTATCACAATGTAACACTATCTCGTATCCGTTTGTCTTAATGTGACAGCCCCTACCTTTACCAGACAATCTTTTCCAAAAAACGCAATACCATACGACACTACTTGTTTATATCCGTCATTATATAGTTCCTGCTGATATTGCCTGTCGGCGATCTGCGCCAGCGCTTCACTCGCTTTCTTGTCCAGTTCATCTATGGAGCTGGCTATTTTAAATTCAATAACATAGGCTGCTTTCCGTCTTGTTACTGGTCGGATAAACAAGTCACTGCGCCCCCTGCCGCCTTCTCGGTTCGAGCGCACACGATAACCCTTTATTTTTGACAGTACACCTGCAATAAAACCATGATAAAAATTTTCGTATGCATCATTAAAGCTTATCGTTTCCAATAGCAGCTCGTTAAGCTCTTTTTCCAATGCTGCTGCGTCCTGATTCAACAATGCTGTATAAAGTGCCGTTAAATCCTTCTCCACAATTTTCTCCTGAAACCATGAAAGAACTTTTGTGCGAAAAATATACTTTACTTCCTGATTCGGAATCATAATTTCTACATACTGTTGCTTTGTACTCTCGTCCATTCTTTGACGAACTTTTCTGAAATACCCTGTAAAGAACATAAAATTCCATAAATTATCCATTGTATTGTATATTTCATCATATGTAATATCCTCATGCACAGGCTTTTCAATGCTTTTGCCTTCAATTAATGCTTCAATTTCCTCCTTTGTTTCATCATTGGCACATTCTATCAGCTTCCTAACAATACTATTTGAACTTGTATTTGCCCAATAAGCAGACGGAAAACAGTTGCTGTCTGCCTGCAAATCGTACATAAACTTAATCACGCTCCACGGATTATATACATTCGATTCCCCGAAAATATACCCATTATACCACTCTTGAAACAAGGTATACTGGCTCTCCATATGATAATCCGCACAAATCTTTTTGATTTCCTTCTCTGTAAAGCCAAAATATTCTGAAAAATTATGATTTAATATTGAAATAATATTTAAATTGTTCAGCCCTGTAAAAATACTTTCCTTTGAAATTCGCAGACACCCTGTAATTACAGCAAATTCCAAATATTCGTTTGATTTCAGCGCCGACTCAAACAGCGAACGGATAAAGTCCACCATCTGCGATCGCGTAGGGAAGTTTACTTCCCCTACGCGTTGCGCGACCCGTGCGCCGCTCTTGCGGCATATTTCCTCTGCACGGGTCTGTGCATAAAAAGCGTTTTCCAGCGGCACATCATATTCGTCAATCAGAATAATTACTTTCTTATTATAATACTTATACAGGCATTTACTCAAAAAAAACAGCGCATCCACATAGTCGCCAATTCCACCCTTTTCAGACATAATTCTGCTGTAACGCTCTTTCTGATCCTGCAGTGCGAGATGTTCCAAAATAAAACTATGCCGCTCATATTCCCCTGCTATCTGACGTATCAGCATTAAATAAGCCAAGTCAAATGTTGGCTGTTTCGCTGACTTTAATGACAAATTAATTATCGGATACTGCCCCATATGGGCAAGATATTTTTCACCAGCCTGCATAATTTCTAGTCCATTAAAAAGGGAAGAATGTTCTATCTTATTACCGTTTAAATCCCTTGCATCCTCGAAAAAATAGCGAAGCATACTGATATTTAATGTTTTTCCAAAACGCCTTGGACGGGTAAAAAGGTTTGTATCGCCTTTTTTATCAAGCAATTCCTTAATCAATAATGACTTGTCCAGAAAATAATATCCCCTTTGGATAAGCATTTCAAAATTGTCAATCCCTATTGGCAATGGCTTATAATCCATACAGATGCCCCCTTTTATTTATAAGAATGGTGTATCGTTCTTATTGACTTGCATAAAACCTGTAGCGCAATTGCAACCATTATAGCATACACTTATCACAATCTCAATATATCCTGATAAACATAAAATTCATCAAATTTAACCTTACTATACTGCAATGCAAAATTGCTGTGTGACCAGCTCTTTATATTCATTGACAATTAGAGAACTATCCTTGTATATTTATACTATACTGGACATTGATAACAATTGCCAAAGAAAAATATTCTCCGGTTTTTCTATAGAATCAAAAGTATTGATTGACTACAAATATACAGGTGCATAAGAGTGAAAGAATTTAACAAAACTTTCACAATTTGTTTGTGCCTTGAAAGGAATAACGTATAACATGAAAAATATCCATAGCATTACCTTTTACACGGGCAGCAAGGAAGAACTTCTTCCCGATTTTGCAAATGATTTTCCCTATATCGCTTCAAGGGCAGAACTTGATAAATATATAGAACACTATGTGCCGTGGCATTGGCACAAGGCAGTAGAGCTTTTTTATATGGAAAGCGGCAGTCTTGAATACTATACGCCAAAGGGGAAACAACTATTTCCTGCGGGAAGCGGTGGTATGGTAAATTCCAATATACTCCATATGACAAGGCCAATCGCACAGACTGAAAAAAATATCCAACTGCTTCATATTTTTGATGCTTCTCTGCTTGCCGGTGAACAGGGAAGCAGAATTGAACAAAAGTATATTACGCCTATTATCACCAATCCGCAAATGGATCTTATTCCTCTTTTTCCAAATAATGCAATCGAGAAAAAGATTTTAGAACGGATTCTTGAAGCTTTTCACTTATCCAGCAAGGAATTTGGATATGAAATTAAACTGCGCGAAGCACTGTCGGAAATATGGCTAATGCTCTTTCAACTATCCCCTCCTGCACAAGTGCAACAAAAAGCACAGAACAAAAGCAGCGATCAGATAAAATTAATGATGATATACATTCATGAGCATTACCAAGAGAAAATTTCTATTTCAGAACTTGCGGCGGCGGCATACCTCAGTGAACGGGAATGTTTTAGAGTATTTCATAACTGTCTGCATATGACGCCTGTAGCGTATATTAAAACATATCGTTTGCAAGCAGCCTGTCAAATGCTGGCACGGGGAAACGAACCAATTACAGCAATCAGTCATGCCTGCGGTTTAGGCAGCAGCAGTTATTTTGGAAAAGTCTTTCGGGAATACGCACACTGTACACCATTAGAATATCGTAGGAAATGGCAGAATCGTGATATATCACGGCAGAAATAAAATATTTTTCATGCCTTCATTGCATTATAATATACTCACGACCGTTAAGATTTTCCAATTTCTACACAGCCCATATTTATAAGCGGGCAATATGTGTTGTGCTGAAAAGAAAATCTAATCGTTCGTGAGTATAATACAAGTATTAGAAACGATTCAGAAATTACTGGTGACAAGGACGCCGTATAAATGTTCTGGTGCAAAGAAAAAATCGCAGGCATAGGAGGAAAAAGTATCAATGGAATTAAACAAAAAGACTGCCCAACAGGCTTTGGAGCAAGCGGCAAAAAGCAACCCCGGAGCATGGGTAGATCATTCAAAATATGTAGCAGAAGCCTGTAAAAATATTGCATTGCGCTGTAAAAATTTATCTGCCGATCAGGCCTATCTTTTTGGATTGTTACACGATATCGGACGGTATGCCGGAGTGACTTCCGAAAAGCATCTAATAGACGGTTACCGCTATTGCATGGAACGCGGCTGGGAAAAAGCTGCACAGATCTGTATATCTCACGCATTTATGATACAGGATATTCATACCTCTATTGGAGAATTTGATGTTAGCGATGCAGATTACTTTTTTATGGAAACGTTTGTTGCAAATGCAGTCTATGATGATTATGATCGTCTGGTACAGCTATGCGACTCACTGGCTCTGCCAACAGGTTTCTGTCTTTTAGAGAAAAGATTTGTAGATGTTACCATACGATATGGTGTTCATCCGGCAACGATTGACCGCTGGAAAAAAATTTTAGAGATTAAAGCATTGTTTGAAGCACAGATTGGCTGTTCTGTCTATACCCTGCTTCCGGGTGTCGTGGAAAATAGTTTACGCTAAAAACTGTATAAACATAACTGTTCAATAATAATTTATTAGATTATGGATGAATAATAATTTTTCAATAACGACTGTTCAATAATTCCTTAGGAGATATTTTTATGTATTATGAAGCAAGTGATTTTTTAGAAACTGCAGACAGCGATACTTTAGAACAGATCGCACGCACAAGGGAACTGACACGGGAATACTATTTCTCTGATTATAGAGAATCCGAAAAAAGATATGCCCTTCTCCGGCAGCTATTAGGCGGTATAGGAGAAAATGTGGCAATCGACACACCGTTTCATTGTGATTATGGGAAAAATATCTTTTTGGGAAATAATGTGATAATTAATATGAACTGTACTTTTGTAGACAATCAGCCTATCCGCATTGGTGACAACGTTTTAATTGCATCAAATGTGCAGCTTTACACCGCTTCGCACCCTGTTCTTCCCGAAGAACGGCTTGTGCCGGATTGGAAAGAACGCCAGACGACATTTTTTAAAACCTATGCACGCCCAATCAAGATAAAAAACAATGTCTGGATTGGTGGCGGCTGTATTCTTCTTGCTGGAGTTACCATTGGTGAAAATAGCGTAATTGGGGCTGGAAGTGTTGTAAACCGCTCTATCCCGCCAAATTGTGTTGCAGCAGGAAATCCATGCAAAGTAATACATTATTTTGATGCGGACAAAGAAAAACAGCAAAATTAACCTGCTGACACACTTTCCGCTCCTATCCAACAGTCAGAGAGCCGCAGGCGGCTCTCTCTTCTTAAAATTTTTCCAATTCTTTACTTACTTCCCCAAGCTGTCACATTTTCTCCCAACACGCTAAAGGTCATAACCACTTTGCGCTGATTGGGATTAAAGTAAAGCTGCTCACTTGGCATTTTCAGAAAAACGCCCTTGTATGTCACATTATCCACTGTAATTGTCATATTCGGCGTTCCTTCCTCGTAAGTCCAGTTTCCCGATAAATCGCCGCTGATGCTGCCATCCTCATTTAGTGTAATCTTTGCTGGCTGCATCACACCGACTACGGCTTTTCCGACTTTTTGATAATAGGTAGTCGGGTTATGCACAACAAACTCATAATTGCCGCACATTTCCTCCATTGTATAACCTGTTTCGCTGATTTCCTCGCCGGCGTACTCATATGGTGCTGCCACAAGCCAACCATCCTCATTGACAAACAACTGCTGCACACGTACTTCATGCGCTTCGACAATACCATTTTTTCCCTCTGCAAAACGTGAATGGTAAATTAAATAAATCTTTCCGTCCTCTGCCACATATGCGGAGTTATGTCCCTGTGCCACACGAATCTCTCGATTGCCTGTCCAATCATAAGAACCCATTAACCGCACACCGACTGGTTCAAACAAATCATTGCACTGTTTTGTATAAACTGCGTTATTTCCTGCCTGATCAACATATGGCCCTGTAATCTTATCCGAACGGAACACACGCATCTGATAACCGCCGTCAGCAACTAGTCCGCCATAGGAAACAAACAGGTAATAATAGCCGTCTTTCTCAATAATATAAGGGCCTTCGCCTGATACGCCAAATCCCCCGTGTATCTTATAACCATAATACGCATCCGACTGGTTTGCCGTTGTTTCATATGTTGTAGTATAATCTCTAAGCCCGGTATTTTCATCCAATTTCAGCATATAAAGACCGCCGAACCAAGAACCATATACCATCCAAAGCGAACCATCTTTATCAAAGAGCACATTAGGGTCAATACAATTTAACTTTGTATTGGTAGTATTTTGGTATCGGGTAATATCTGCGCCTTCGCCAAGTACCTGATACACGTCCGTCAGCGCCACATCATGCGATCCTGTATTAAAACCAGAGTACACAATCGGCCCACCATATTCATACGGCCCTTCAATCTGATCGGCTGTCAGCATAACAATTACAGAATTCCAATCATCACCGTTTACGCTCATATAGAAGCAGTATTTTCCCATATTGGGGTTGTAAATAACATCTGGTGCCCATAAATTCCCGTTTAAATTCGGATTGGAATTCGTTTTACAGTATGAATCCCATTCTTTGCCAAACAATTTTGTATATTCAGAATTAATATTCATTGTAAAAGTTTCCCAATTCATTAAATCTGTACTTTTTGCCCATGCCATATGAGATCCAAAAATATAATAAGTTCCATTGTCATACACTACAGAAGGATCATGAACGGAAACGCGGCTATATGACACCTCTGTCATTTCTTCTTCCTCATTAGAAGCATCCGCTGTCTGTGTATCGCTTACAGCACTGCTCTCACTTTCGCCTTCTCCTGTATCTGCCGCAGCTTCTGTCCCTGCTAAAGCTGTATTCTCCTGTGTCTGCGCATTATCTGCTTCCGTCCTCATTGATTCCCCGCTTTCTGTCTGTTCCCTGCTCTGGCAGCCACCTGCCAAACTTGTTATTATGGCTGCCACAAGTACAGACGCCCATAATTTCCTATTTTTTTTCATTCCTATCCCCCCTGCTTTAGCATGAACTGTTACGTATCCAGCCATTGGAAATCGCTTCGCGATGGGCTGGATACCT
>CBCOYO010000125.1:0-9931 GCA_965114465.1 uncultured Lachnospiraceae bacterium | reverse complement strand
GATACCTCCAACCACTACATTTTATTACGGTCAGCGCAGTAAATGCGCAGACCTCCCTGAACTGTTACAACTGATTCCCAAAAACAAGTTTCGTACTATTGAATAACTGCGCATAGAATGCTATGATAAACAGTACAACAACCTTTTACCAGAATACTATTGGAATATTATACCATTGAACATAGGGAATCTGCAACTGTTTGTTATCGTGGTTCGTTCCCAAACTGTATCCCCGTTACTTTTCACACCCACGCCAAAGTAGTGGGAATTATGCGCCAAAATGCTTGCACTTTAGCGTTTTGTGTGCATCAATTGTTGCAATTCACACCGAATGTTCGTAAATTGTTGCAAAATCTGGCGTTGGTGTGAATTGTAACGTATCCCCAGTTACTAGAACGGAGTGAACAGTAACAACACCCTATTGATTGAAAAGGAGCTTATTCTATGAACTTTGATTTCCAGTCCGACAGCAGTACAAAATATATACAAGTATACGAATACTACAAAGAATTAATTACCACTGGCCGCCTGCCCGAACACACCAAGATACCTTCTATCCGTAAATGCGCACAGCAGCTTGGACTTAGCCGCACTACGATTGAAACAGCATATCTATGTTTAGCAGCCGATGGATATATCATCGCACGTCCACAAAGCGGCTACTATGTTACAGCACGTGAAACAAATAAACAGAAACTACAAAATACCACCATTTCCGCTGCAACCTCTCATCCCAAACAACCATATAACCCTATTCTATACAATTTTACCTCAAACAATGTAGATGCAGACAGTTTTGACTTTAATCTTTGGCGGCGCTACATAAAAAGCACACTGCGCCACGACAAACGTATGCTGACTTACGGGGAATCACAAGGAGAATACGAATTGCGAGAAACGCTTTGCAACTATGTTATTAATAAGCGCAACGCTGCCTGCTGTCCGGAAAATATTGTGATTGGCGCTGGTTCGCAGGCACTTCTAAATATTTTATGCCCACTGATTAAAGACCGCCAAAGTGTCTGTTTTCATGATACTCATTTTGCACAAGGAATGGTAATTTTTCAAGACTATGGTTTTGAAATCAAAAAAGAGTGGGAAGCCGCAGGTGTATTATATATGACCCCTTCACATATGACCTCTTTTGGTGATACTCTAGCTCCCGAAAAACGACAGCCTTTCTTAAAAAAATGCCAAGCGCAAAACCAACTAATTATCGAGGATGACTACAACAATGAATTTCGCTATTTTAATCGCCCAACACCTTGTCTGCAAGGACTTTCCGGTGGAAAAAACGTCGTATATTTAAGCACATTTTCCAAGTTGCTGCTCCCTTCTATCCGGCTAAGTTTTATGATACTGCCAGACGAACTGCTTCCGTTTTACGAACAAAAAAAAGCACTGTACAACCAGACTGCTTCAAAATCAGAGCAGCTTGCACTCTGCCAATTTCTGCGCGATGGACACTTAGACAGCCAAATCCGCAAATTAAAACGCCTCTACACCAACAAAGCGAAAGCGTTATCCTCTTTACTTGAAGAAGCGTTCGGTGAAAATGCTATTGTTTTTATGGGGGAGTCTGTTTTTATGGTGCATATCAAACTAAACTGTGGATTAACCAGCCAACAACTGCAAAAAAAAGCGCAAGAAAATGGCATATTGGTCTTTTCCTGCGACCCCCAAGCAGAGCCGCGCAAAAACAGCGCAGAAATAGGGAACACCTATTCTGCGCATATCGCACTATCCTGTTGTGAAGTACCCGTTACGGAATTTCCAGAAGCAGTACAACGGTTCAAACAAGCGGCTGGTATATAATTCATGTTATCCTAATATCCACAGGAAAATCAATGTACGCAACAGCATTTCACACGCCTTTTTCTATGCTGCTGCATGATCCGGCGCTTTGGCATACAACAGTTTCAGAAAAATCGGCACAGAAACCGAGGATATAATAATCAATAAAATAACTGCTGTAAAATATTGTGATGACATTAAGCCAACAGAAAGCCCCTTCTGCGCCACTATCAGCGCAACCTCGCCGCGTGTCATCATACCGACACCAATTTTCAGACAGTCGTACCCTTTAAAGCCACAAATTCTTGACATGAAACCGCAGCCAATAACCTTTGAAATCAATGCGACCAATACAAAGGCAAGTGCAAACACTATCAAAGCAGAGTCAATTCCCTCAATGCTCGTCTTTAAGCCAATACTGGCAAAAAACACTGGACCAAACATCATATAAGAATTAATATCAATCTTTTCCTCAATATATGCCGAATCGCGGATACTGCAAAGAATAATTCCCGCAACATACGCACCTGTAATATCCGCAATGCCAAAATACCGTTCCGCCACATACGCCATAATCAAACAAAGCGCAAGCCCAATAATTGGAATCCTCCGCGTATGCGGATATTTATTGTCAAGTGCCTTAAATATCCTGTAAAAAACCATACCCAAAACCAATGCAAGCGCAAAGAATAATATAGTATTTATAATAACCTTCCCTGGATTCGAGTCTGGGCTTTTAAACCCAATTACAAATGTCAGCACTATAATACCAATAACATCATCAATAATCGCTGCACTTAAAATAGTAGTGCCAACTTTACCTTTTAAATGTCCCATCTCTCGCAGCGATTGTACTGTAATGCTTACAGAAGTTGCTGTCATAATACAGCCAATAAATACTGCACGGAAAAATTCCTCTGTGCCGACTGCTGCCCAGCCATAAAACAGCATATACAAAACCGTTCCCATAACTAGCGGCACAAATACGCCTGCACAGGCTATCAGCGTTGCCACTGGCCCCGTCTTTACAAGTTCTTTTAAATCTGTTTCAAGTCCTGCCGAAAACATTAGAAGAATTACACCGATTTCCGCCATCTCGGATAAAAATTCTGTCTGGCGCACCCATCCCAATACACTAGGGCCAATCAGCAGCCCCGCAATAATCATTCCGACTACCTGCGGCGCTTTTAACTGTCTGGCAATAATGCCGCACATTTTCCCAGCCACAATAATAATCGCCAAATCTTTAAACACTTCATACGTTTCCATTGTTTCATATCCTTTCATTATAAAGATTTTATAAACACACTGTTATCATATCACAAAAAAATTCACAAAAAAATAAAAAAAATTGTCTTTTTTTAAAAACAGCTTGAAATTTTTTCAAAAATGTATATAATAGATATTGTTGGTGTGAAAATAGTGGGAATAATACTATATAACGCTATTGTTGGTGCGATAATAATAAGATTAATTGTATATAATCATTATTATAAGTGCGATAACCATTAGTATATTACGTCGCGTGGCTCAGTTTGGTAGAGCGCTGCGTTCGGGACGCAGAGGTCGCAAGTTCGAATCTTGTCGCGACGATTATTTTATTGTTTCATGTACATAATTCAAATGTACATGATTTTTTTATGTACAAACTTGTGCATAGGAAATATACGTAACAGTTCAGGTAGGGGCTGTCGCAATAATCTTTGATTATACAAGATATCGTTTAAAATGTGTTACACTGCTATAATATCTTGTATCTGTTTCCCTTAATGCGACAGCGCCTTAAATAGATATGAAAAACACGAAAAGCCTGATTTTCTTATCAAAATAGAAAAAAGGCTCTCTGGCCTTTTTCTATTTCTACTGCTATCCTGTTATCCCACAACTTTTTTGACTGCTTCCAGTACACGTTCTGCTTGGAAAGGCTTGACAATAAAGTCTTTAGCTCCGGATTGGATTGCCTCAATAACCATTGCCTGTTGTCCCATTGCTGAACACATAATAATCGCTGCATTGGGGTCATTTCCCTTAATCGCTTTTAATGCCTGAATACCGTCCATTTCTGGCATGGTAATATCCATCAACACCAAATCGGGCTTTACTTCATTATATTTGTCAACAGCTATTTTTCCATTTTCAGCCTCAGCAGCAATTGTATAACCATTCTTTGTTAAAATATCCTTTATCATCATTCTCATAAAAGCTGCATCATCAACAATCAATATATTCTTTGCCATTTCTATTTCCTCCTCTGAAACATTTTGTAAATGGAATGCGCAAGATCAAATGGGTACAACTGCATAATTGTACTATCAATCAACTTACCGATTTTCATTCTGAAATTAATTTTGACAAACAAATCATCCGGCATATCTTCGGGGAATACAAAGTTCTCAATGATGACAGACTGCACGGTTGGCGGTGAGATATCAATTTTATTATTGAACATCTTACTCATCGCAGTTGCAGAGCTGGCAGTCATCTGGTTCATTGCCTCCGATACGGCACTAAGATGCAGGGCTGTAATTTCTCCAGTAGCATATTCGCCGGTACCGCCGTTTCCCATCATTAAATCTGTAATTACTTTCGCATCTTCATCTTTGAGTACCAGCATATTGCTTCCAAACAACCCTTCTATGTACTGAACTCTTATTACGATACAGGATTGCTCATACTCATTTAGGATATCGTCCCTATGAACAAGGGAAACACTGGGAGTAGTAATTGTAATTGGCTGCCCTAACATTAAATTCATTGCCGTGGCTGAGGAACCAATCGAAATGTTTGATATTTCACCAATTACATCCGCTTCTTCTTGAGAAAAATTTTCCATAATTAGGCTCCTTCATTAAAAAGTGACAATACTTCCTCATTGCGTCATATAAAAATATTTTACAATTATTTTTTGATTTTGTCTACACAAGAGTGTGATTTTCATAGATATTTTCTAAGAAAATTGTTGTATGACAACTTAAATTCATATTCTATACTTATGGTCACTAAAATTTCCCAAATTCCCCGACTCACAAGCGCGAAACATCGTGAATATGTGACAATTTAACTGCTCGTGAGTATATGTCACCATTTTAGCCTTTATGAACTAGTATAATCCACGCTAAATACCTTAATGTTTGACGCAGAATATTTTTCTGAGAGTACTGCTTCACAAACGCAGGCGTAGCGGTGGCTACGTCGAGGCTTGGGAAGTAGTGCCATCAGGAAAATAGGCAAGTGAAACATAAGGTGATTTAGCGCGGGTTATACTAGCATTATCGTTTTCTATTTTCATGGGTCTTTTGCTGTTTTGCGTTATGGCGTGCCGTTCTCTTTTGATGTTTTACCTGCATTTTTTCCAGCCTTCTTTTCTGTTTTGTTTTCTTTCTATCCTCCTTCACCAATTTCATTAGTTCAGCTTCTTGTTCTTTTGTCATGCGTCCAGAGGGTTCTACCCATATTGGCAAAAAACTAATATTATACAAGTCCTTGACTTTTGCTATAATTTCAATCAATATTCCTTTCGTTTTTTTTGAAATTTGAATAAAAATTCCTTTGATTTTCGACATAAAATGCTTTCCCATCTTCTTACTTCTATTTTACTGGTGAATGCTTATACTATATAACGCCAGAATTTAATGTATTGCACTGGTTAAATGTATAAGGCTGGCGTTATGTAGTCAGGTTACTCGGAAATTTTAACGGTTAAGCAGTATAAATTTGCCAGTAACGCCGACTCACAAGCGTAATTATCTTGATTGATACAATACTATTTATCACTTATGAGTATAGTTCTAAAAATTATGCTGCACACCGAGAACATTTGCCGTTTTCTATCGTGCTGCTCTAAATTTACAACATATCTAATGGTCTGTTACTGTAAATCTCATAGGCGTGCAGCATCTAGTGTAAATTATGTACTACAATAACGATAATATTGCAATAATTTATTATTTTTCAGAACATGGGTAAGTTATTTTATTATCAGATTCCTCTCTACTACCTATTATTTCAAATAAAAAGGAATATTATGCAATAGGGCAGCATCTAACGCAATTTACCTATCACAAATATTCCAATAGTTTATCACTTTTTGTCATTGCCAGCAGGATTTTAAACATATCCACAAATACCGTCATCTGTCTAATGTATTTATACTCATGAGCAAAAACAATTGCCAATCTAAATGTATAACGAGTGAACGCTTCTACAATGTTGGTGTAGTAAGCGGCAATTAAATGCGTTCACGAGTATATCTTCTCTGGCAATGCTCACAAAAATAAATTGTCCCTCCTAAATAATTGGCTTTATGAATTTCGTAACCGCAGCGTATACAAGGTTGGTGCAATGTTGTTTTACTTAGTTGTGTAATATAACCACCTTTGTTTCCAAACAAATCCCGTTCTGTATCACGTCCACCATGTGTTGTCATATCCATTAATACTTTTCGTATCGACTGATACAAGGTTCTAAAATCCTGCTCTGTACAATTTTTTATATCAAACCGCGGATCAATGCCTGCCTCCCATAAAATATCCTGCAGCACACCATTTCCCAATCCTGGGATTCTTTGCTGTGTTGCTAAAAATGCCTTTGCAGACAGTTTTTTCCCTTTGGGGTCATATAGGCTTCGAAAATATTCAAATGTAAATTCTGCGCTTAACGGATTCGGTTTAGTAAGCGCAGATAAATAATAGGAATCTTTGCAGCTTCCCAGCGGAAGCACGATAATGCCACCATACATTTGAATCGACACAAACACAGCCGTTTCATCATCAAAATACATGGCAAATTGATGATTTTTGGGAAATTTCTTTTTCTCCTTATAATACCTTGGATATGCCCCATCATGAAATGCAATCATATACTCCTCTGTATTTATTTCGATTATTCCGCCATAGGAAACCGCCTCTAAAATAGTTTGTCCCTCAAGCATATCACTGTACTGTTTTATTTCTCCTTGAAAAAAAGCAAATTTATGCGGCGTGTGCAATACTTTCACTTCACGAATAATTTTTCCCTTCAATGTCTGTGTAATTTGCTTTGCAATCGTCTGGCATTCTGGTAATTCCAACATTTTCTTTCCCTCCTTGTAAATAATCTACCCAAATGATTTCTGTTCTATTATAGCAAAGCAAACCTGACATTAGTATGTCATATTTTATCCGATTCTTGATATTGCTGCCACATTTCACCTATCCGGCGCTTTATCTCCTGCTTTACAGATTCTGGTGCTAATACTTTTGCCGACACACCAAAAGACAAAATCATTCCGTAAACCCAATCGTCCATTTTATAATCCAGATGTACCAGAAAATTTCCATCCTCAAGTATCTGTAGTTCCGATTCATCAAAACGATCATATACTCTATATGCTTCTTTTTTATCAATCCAAAGCATAACGACAGCGCTTACATTATCGTCTTGGGAATTTTCCCTTTCTGATGGCAGCATTTCCTGCATTTCTTTCTCTTCTGTTCTATTTTCATCCTGCGGTACAAAAATTTCCTCCAACATAACAAAGCGTTTCATGCGAAACAGTTTAAACAATCTAACCGCCTGCCGCTCTCTGCAAAATGCCTTTAAATACCATGTATATTCTTTAAAAATTAGCTGTATCGGCTCCGCGATTCGTTTTTGCATCGTACTATTCTGACCATAGTAGTCAAATTGAACAGCGCGACGTGTTAGGATTGCTATTTTTATATCTTCGTATAGCTGTTTTCTAGTACCGCTCCAATCCGATAAATCAATTGCAAGCCAATTAACAGGTTCTGTACGGAAAAACTCTCCCAGTTTCTGCAATGTTTTTTGCTCCGCTAAAGCCCCTGTTTCCCGAACTGATACCAACGCCGATAAAATCTGCTGCTGTTCCTCATTGGTAATCAGCATCTTATTTAGCACAAACTGCTCTGTCAAACATAAACCGCCATTTTTTCCTTTCTTTGTGTAAACAGGTATGCCTGCAATACTTAGACTTTCGATATCACGGTAAATTGTTCTTACAGAAACCTCAAAATGCTGTGCCAGTTCTGTCGCCGTAACAGTGCCGCGGTTCATTAATATATAAATTATTCCCAACAATCGATTAATCATAAACGATACTCCTAATAGTGTGCAATCGAATCGGAGGATGTCCTTTTCTCCTACTCACTGCGCACCCCAAACGCCGCCTTAACGGCATATTTTCTCTGCACGGGTCTGTACAATCGAGTAGGGAAGAGCCATCTTCCCCTACTCGCGCGCCGGGCGTCCGTCAGCTTCTGCTGACATATTTCCTTTGGACGCCCGTGTGCATAAAAAGGAGAGGCTTCACACCACAATGCTGTGCCTCTCCCCAATAAACTGCTTTATTTTTTTATGCTTCTGCTACTATCTACACAATTCCTTGTGCTTCCATAGCGTTTACTACTTTCTCAAATCCTGCGATATTTGCGCCAGCTACATAGTCGCCTTCTACGCCATAACGCTTTGCGGCATCATCAAGATTACGGAAAATGTTTACCATTATGTTTTGGAGTTTGGAATCCACTTCCTCAAATGTCCAGCTTAAACGCTCGCTATTTTGTGACATTTCCAATGCGGAGGTTGCTACACCGCCTGCATTTGCTGCCTTGCCTGGTGCAAACAAAATTTTATTCTCCTGAAGATATTTTGTAGCTTCTAAGGTTGTTGGCATATTTGCGCCCTCAGCTACTGCAAAGCAGCCATTTGCAACCAATGCCTTTGCATCTTCAATATCCAATTCATTCTGTGTTGCACAAGGAAGTGCAATATCACATTTTACTGACCATACACCAGAACCTGCGCCCTGTGCGGATCTTCCTTCATGGTATTCTGCGCTTTTGCGTGCTGCTGCATACTCAGTCAGTCTTGCACGCTTTACTTCCTTAATCTCTTTTAACAGTGCAACATCAATGCCTTCGGGATCATAAATCCAGCCGGTAGAATCAGAGCAGGTTACTGGCTTTGCGCCTAACTGCTGCGCCTTTTGAATCGCATAAATTGCCACGTTGCCAGCGCCAGAAACTGCAATTGTTTTGCCTTTGATATCTTTTCCATTTGCCTTTAACATCTCATCTGTTAAGTATAGCAGACCATAACCTGTAGCTTCTGTTCTTGCAAGAGAACCGCCGTAAGACAAGCCTTTTCCTGTTAGAACACCCTCATACAAACCTTTGATTCTCTTATATTGACCATACATAAAACCGATTTCACGCGCACCCGTTCCAATATCGCCTGCCGGCACATCAGTATCCGCCCCAATGTACTTGCAAAGTTCTGTCATAAAGCTTTGGCAGAATGCCATAACTTCTCTATCCGATTTGCCCTTGGGATCAAAATCAGCACCACCCTTGCCGCCACCGATTGGAAGCCCTGTCAGGGAATTTTTGAAAATCTGCTCAAAACCAAGGAACTTAATAATACCCGTATTTACAGAAGGGTGCAGACGCAGACCACCCTTATAAGGCCCAATTGCAGAATTAAACTGTACTCTGTAGCCAGTATTTACTTGCACTTGCCCTTTATCATCTACCCAAGGTACGCGAAACTTAATCTGACGCTCCGGCTCTGTCAGTCTTTCCAGCAATGCTTCCTTACGATATTTCTCTTCATTTTTCTCAATGACAGGACGCAGAGAATTTAAAACTTCCTCAACTGCCTGCAAAAACTCCGGCTCGCTTGCATTCTTTTTCTTTACAAGCTCCAACACCTCATCAACATATGACATCTTTAACTCCTGCTACTAAAAACATATACAAATGTATATATGCTAGATGATTTTCTATATTCTCACGAATTATAGTTACTGTTTCAACGTGTTCAATTTTGTTAAAAATCAACTACTTTTGTTTGTCTATACTTACGAACGATTAGATTTTCCTTTCTGCACAGCACGTATTGCTCACTTATGCAATATAGATTGTGCAGAAATTGGAAAATCTTAACGATCGTCAGTATAACACTCCACAGTCGTAAATTCCCGACTAAGCCATCGGTACATCCCACTAAAGTCTTTTCCTTGACTTTATATTGGTTTTCATCTAAATAGCTTTTCCTTTCCTAGATTTTATTTCATATTCCATCTCATTTGCCCTTGGTTCTCGGGACTTGACCATTGTCCAAATGTCACCATCAAGGT
>CBCOYO010000124.1:0-9945 GCA_965114465.1 uncultured Lachnospiraceae bacterium | reverse complement strand
TGCCTTTGCCTCCTATGCCTGCGATTTTCTTCTAATTACAAAGTAATTTGCATAGTAACATTTATACGGCGTACTTGTCACAAGTAATTCCTGAACAGTTCCTAAGAAGGTAAGGAAGTGAGAACTGATGCGTCAGATGGAGTTTAAAATGGAACGTCCGGGGCAGGTAAAGGAAGGCGATACGGTTACTGTTACCGAGGGCGTTTTGCCAAGTAATTATTATTATACAATTGATCCGGCTGTTGCGATGTCCGGAAATATTCCGTTTCGTGACCGTCTTATGTCCAACAGTGGTACGGTAGTTTCGGTCACAGAAAATACAAGAGGTTTTTATGTAACAGTGGCGTTTGATGAATAAAATATACAAAGCGTCGAAAATATAGACGCTTTGTATAATATAAGTATATCAAAAGTACAACTAAAGTATATCAAAAGTATAACTAAAGTATAACTAAAGTATGACAATTAAGAAATGGAGGATTTTTATATGAAAAAGATTAGTACAGACAAAGCACCAGCAGCAATCGGGCCATATTCACAAGCAATGATAGCAGGAGATTTTTTATATGCTTCTGGTCAGATACCAATTAATCCAGCAACAGGGAATGTAGAGGCATCCGATATCACTGGACAGGCAGAACAGTCTATGAAAAATGTAGGTGAGATATTAAAAGCAGCAGGCGCAACATATGACAATGTCGTAAAAACAACCTGTTTTTTGGCAGAGATTGCTGACTTTGCGGCATTTAATGAGGTCTATGCAAAATATTTTACACAAAATCCAGCAAGAAGCTGCGTCGCTGTAAAGGATTTGCCCAAAGGTGTGCTCTGTGAAGTAGAAGTGGTTGCATATCTTGGTTAGAGAAAAGAAGGACAAGAGATTGAGAATTAGAAATATTGCGTTAATTGGTATGCCGGGGGTTGGGAAAAGTACAATCGGGGTAGTATTGGCAAAAAATTTAGGAATGTCTTTTATTGATTCGGACTTAGTGATACAAGAGCAGGAAGGAAAACGGCTTTGCGAATTAATCGAGGAACATGGCTTTGATGGATTTTTGGAAATCGAGGGGCGTGTCAATGCTTCATTTTATCCCAAAACTGCGGTAATTGCGACAGGTGGAAGTGTTGTCTACTGCGAGGAAGCAATGCGGCATTTGCGTGAAATCGCGGTGATCTACTATCTGCGGCTGCCCTATGAAAGCATTCAGGAGCGGCTTGGCGACTTGACAAAGCGCGGCGTGGTGCTGCGGGCAGGACAAACCTTATCCGATTTATATAAAGAAAGAACTGTTCTTTATGAAAAATATGCAAATATTACCATTGACTGTGAAGGGAAAAATATTCGAGAGATTGTCTGTGAAATTGCGGCAATCGCGCATAAAAAGTAAGAAATTCCATATACTTCTCTTATTGAACTGCAAAAAGGGAGGTATTAGAAAATGGATTATATCAATGCTTTTTGGGTTGGCGGATTGATATGCGCATTGGCACAGATTTTTCTGGATAGGACGAAAATGCTTCCAGGGCGTGTTATGGTGTTGCTGGTATGTACAGGCGCAGTAATCAGTTTTTTTGGCTGGTATGAGCCGTTTGCAGAATATGCAGGCGCTGGAGCTAATGTACCGCTGCTAGGCTATGGCAATATATTAATGAAAGGTATTAAAGAGGCAGTCGATAAAGACGGCTTTATTGGTTTATTTAAAGGCGGGTTTACCAATGGCGCTGTTGGGTGCAGCGCAGCACTGGTGTTTGGCTATCTGGCAAGTCTTGTTTTCCGCTCAAAAGTGAAAAAGGCATAAATAAGGGGCTGACAGCCCTTTTTTATGCGCCAACCCGTGTAGAGGAAATATGCCGCAAAGGCGGTGCACGGGTCGCGCGGCGAGTAGGGAGAAGAGAAAGTTTCTCTACTGGATTGTACAAATCGGCATAAAGAAGTTAAATTTCTTCAAAATCAAGCTGCATCTTGGTTAAAAGCTGTTTGACTTCGCTGTCCCAAAGGCGGTCAACACTTTTGTCCATAATAAAAGTCGTAAAAGAACTGCCGGTAATGCAAGTGACATGACCGTTATCGTAGCGGATATTCAGTACAAGTGACTGAATTAGGCTGGTATTGACTTCACATTCTTCGTTTGCCGCAAGCGCTTCCAGCCAAGACTGTGGAGCATACAGAACAACGCGGAATGATACAGGGGGTTTTTTTCCTTTGATTAGTTGAAAGCAGATTGGGCGGATAGCTGACCAGGCAGATAGGCTGGGAAGCACGCTGTCATTCTCTGTAAGATCGTCCTTATTATAAAATTCTTTTACAATATGTCCATCAATATGGAAGGTGTTGAAGGTGGTAATAGAAACTTCTTCCACGAGAAAGGTATCAAACTCTTCCGATGCCAGTAACATATTCATAAAGGGCTTGGTAAATTTTATCTGATAAGCTTTCATATTTGTATTAAAACTCCTTTTCTATGTGTATTTATACTACATAATACCAGAATTTACCATACTGCACTGGTTAAATGTATATGGTAGGTGTTATGTAGTTAGGTTATTCAAAAAACGTAACTGTTTAAAGGTAATTCACTACTTGATTAGTGTAACACGCAAAATCAATTTATTCAAGATATTCTGTTGATTCCCCCTTTTCAAATTTGAAAATATATGATAGCATTATATATAGTTATTAAAACTACATAAAATAGTTTAAGAAAATGGAAGGTATGTATGAATGAGCTATAAGATTGTTGTGGATAGTTGCTGTGAATTGCCCAAGGAGTATAAAAATGACCCACGATTTGAAATTATTCCGTTAACCTTAATTGTTGGAGATGTATACGAACGGGAGGATAACGAGGAGTTTAATCAAAGGGAGTTTTTGGATGCAGTGGCAGCTTGTCCCACCTGCCCAAAGTCGGCATGCCCTTCGCCGGAACGGTATATGCAGGCATTTGAAACAGACGCAGATCACGTATATGCCGTAACGCTTTCCTCAAAATTAAGCGGCAGCTACAACAGCGCAGAACTTGGAAAAAGGCTTTATTGTGAGAAGTATGGGGAAAAAGATATCTATGTTGTGGATTCTAAATCGGCTTCCTGCGGTGAAACGCAGCTTGCTTTTAAGATAGCCGAGTGGGAGGATGCGGGCATTTCTTTTGCAGAAATTACAGAGAGAATAGAAGATTATGTGAAAAATATGAATACGTATTTTGTATTGGAAAACCTTGATACGCTGCGCAAAAACGGCAGGCTTTCCGGTGTAAAAGCGTTTGTCGCATCCACGCTCAATATTAAACCTGTAATGGGAGCTGACACAGGGAGCATTATACAGCTTGGACAAGGGATCGGTATGAAAAAGGCGCTTGCAAAAATGGCGGAATTTGCGCTGAAGGACGCCGTAGCCCCCGAAACAAAACGTTTAATGATTTCGCACTGCAATAATCCAAAAGGTGCTGCGTGCGTGCGTGAACTGTTAGAAAAAAAGACGCAGTTTAAAGATGTGCTGATAATGGATACCGCAGGAATTAGCAGTATGTATGCGAATGATGGAGGGGTTATTCTTACAATATAATAAAAGGAGTTGTCGGAAAAGTTTCGCATTTTTCGACAACTCTTTTTTTGCGCAAATCCATTCCTACTCGATTTGCCCCATCCCTTCCTTTAACCATTTTAGCGTTTGGTAATTGAAAGGGGAAATTCTAAACTGCTTTTTATCGTTCATTACCACCGATAAAGGGTTCACGGCGGAAACAAATTTAAAATTTGCAATGCAATTCTTATTTATGTGTTCAAATTCATCCAGCGGCTCAAACATGAGGCGGAGGTCATTGTAATCTTCGTCAATGGCAATAACAGAACCGTCAGTTAGATAAAAGGAGTATTGTTTCCCATTTGATAGAGCATACATTACGTCATTTTTTGGAATATGTAGTAATTCTTTGCTGCGATGAACCTGCAGCGTAACAATATTTCCAACAACATTGGCGTCGCCAAGGCTTAGAAAGTCTGGCAGAGGATCGGGAATACACGGCTTTTTGCAATGCACAACATATTCCGGCAGATGCGGGATCGCAGTATAGTCATATTTGGAAGAATATAATATTAGTGGGGCATGGTAGCCCATTTCTTCAAGTGCTTGAATAATTTCTTCGACAATTCCCGCACGGGCACACATATCCATAAAAATAATATTGTATTTCAGCGGGGTTTGGTTTTTTAGAAAATAATCCTTATCGCCGTAGGAATCAATATATAATATATTTGTAGTGCCTGCCCGTTTGTCTGATTCTCTGGAAAGCAGGCGTTCGAGGTGTTTCCGGTCGGCTACGTTATCATCACAAATTGCAACATGCATAAATACTCCTTTCTAAAAATATTTTTACATTATTGAAAACTGTATTGGGGCGTTGATAAGCGCGATTACGGCAGCAATCTGCACAAGAAGGATTGCCGGCATTCCATAGACGAAATACCAGTGTCGTGTCTTGTGGTGGAAAACTCTCATCCCAATGATAGAACCAACGCTGCCCCCGATAATGGCAATTAAAAAAAGGGTAGACTCCGGAATCCTCCAGAGTCTTTTGATAGCCCTTGATTTATCAATACCCATAAAAATAAAGCCCGTTAGGTTTATCAATATCAAATATCCTATAATGATGCTGATTACAACCATAGCGTTATCCTTTTCTGTATTTCCTACTTCGTTTGGGTTTCCTGCATTTTCATTGCACGTACTTTGCATGAAAGCCCAAATAAGTTAATAAAGCCCTCGGCATCATGGTGATCGTATAAGTCACCTGTCTTAAAGGAAGCGATGCTTTCATTATATAAAGAATAAGGGCTTGTTTCGCCGGCTTTAATAATATTGCCTTTGTAAAGCTTAAATTTTACTTCGCCGGTAACGTATTCCTGTGTCTTCTCAATAAATGCCTGCATTGCCTCACGTTTTGGTGTAAACCATTTGCCCTCATAAACTGTGTCGGCAAATTTATTGCCTATTTCCTTCTTTAAGGTATATGTATCGCGGTCTAAGATAAGTTCCTCTAACTGCTGGTGCGCTTCCATAAGAATCGTGCCGCCAGGTGTTTCATAGACACCGCGGGATTTCATGCCCACAACGCGGTTTTCTACAATATCCACAATGCCGATGCCGTGTTTGCCGCCAAGTCTGTTTAACTCGCGGATAATATCAGAAACCTTCATCTTTTTGCCGTTTACGGAAGTTGGAACACCTTTTTCAAAGGTCATGGTAATATATTCGCCCTCGTCTGGAGCTTTCTCCGGAGTTGTGCCAAGTACAAGCAGATGATCGAAATTCGGTTCGTTAGCAGGATCTTCTAATTCAAGTCCCTCATGGCTGATATGCCAAAGGTTTCTGTCGCGGCTGTAAGAGGAGTCTGCAGAAAATGGCAGATGAATGCCGTGTGCCTTGCAGTATTCAATTTCGGATTCACGGGAGTCCATCGTCCACTTATCATTTCTCCAAGCAGCGATAATCTTAATATCAGGAGCAAGTGCTTTAATACCAAGTTCAAAACGAATCTGATCGTTTCCTTTTCCTGTTGCGCCGTGGCAGATTGCGGTAGCGCCTTCTTTTCTTGCAATTTCCACAAGTTTCTTTGCAATTAATGGTCTAGCCATAGAAGTGCCCAGCAGATATTTGTTCTCGTAAATCGCATTTGCCTGTACACAAGGAACAATATATTCGTCGCAAAATTCGTCAATTACATTTTCAATATAAAGCTTTTCTGCGCCACAAGATTTCGCACGTTCTTCCAAGCCGTCAAGCTCCTCCTCCTGCCCGCAGTCAATGCAGACGCAGATAACTTCATAATCAAAATTTTCCTTTAACCATGGAATAATTGCAGTGGTGTCAAGTCCGCCTGAATAGGCAAGTACTACTTTTTCTTTCATAATGTTCTCCTTTTTGGTATTTTTAATAGTTTTTTTAGAGTCAGCAGCAAGCTGACGCTGATGCATATACTAAAAAACGTTAAGATTTTCCAACTTCTACACAATCCATCTTGCATAGCGGGCAATAGGCGTTGTGTAGAAAGGAAAATCTAATTGTTTTTGAGTATAACATAAATATACATCATTATCGTGTATAAATCAAGTGAAAATTTATTCAAAAATAATTGACAAATTCGGGTAAATAGGTAAAATAAATAGTATGTTTATGCAGAATATGCAGAAAATAATGCATAAAAATGCAAAACTAAAGTGTGATTCGGTGTTATTGGCAAGTCTAAGCGCTCGCCAGTATAAACTAGTGAAACTTTGTATTTAATTGCAAAAAGAGTTGTGTTTCTTGTATTTATATACTATTATATAAATATTGTTGGCATTGTCCGAGGGAATATATTGACGACCGTTAAGATTTTCCAATTTCTGCACAGCCCATATTGCATAGGCGGGCAATACGTGCTGTCCAGAAAGGCAAATCGAATCGCTCGTGAGTATAAAATCCGACAGACAATAGAGAGGACGGTAAGATTATAAGTGGTACGTCAGATGATAATGGAAGATTATAAACAAGTATATGCACTTTGGAAGCGCATCAAAGGATTTGCGATACGCAGTATTGATGATTCGCAGGAAGGCGTGGAACGCTTTTTAAAGCGAAATCCTACCACAAGCGTTGTCGCAGTAGAGCAGGATCGGGTAGTAGGGGCGATTCTGTGCGGTCATGACGGAAGACGCGGATGTTTGTATCATGTATGTGTTGATCCGGATTTCCGAAGACGCGGAATCGGTAAGGAAATGGTCGTGTTCTGTATGGATGCGCTCAAGAAAGAGGGCATTAATAAAGTAAGCTTAATAGCTTTTACAAAAAATGATATTGGCAACGCCTTTTGGCATCATGTCGGCTGGGTGGAACGCAGAGATTTGAATTATTATGATTTTACACTGAATACAGAAAATATTGAAGCGTTTAACAATTAATTGTGCGTATACACTGAAAAACGTTAAATTTTCCAATTACTATACAACGCATCATGCATAAGTGGACAATATATGTTGTATAGAAGGAAAATTGAATCGTTTTTGCGTATAACAAAAATTAGATAATTAATAATGGAAAGGAATTATAAATCAATGAAAGTAATAGAAGGCGGTATTACCGCGGCAAAGGGTTTTGAGGCGGCAGGCGTAGAAGCAAATATTAAATATCAGAATAGAAAGGATATGGCGCTGATATACAGTACCGCACCATGCCAAGCGGCAGGAACATTTACCACGAATGTAGTAAAGGCAGCGCCAGTCCTGTGGGACAAGGACATTGTGGAAAACAGCCCATTTGCGCAGGCGGTTGTGGTAAATGCAGGCGTAGCGAATGCTGGCACTGGAGCTCAGGGCATGGCATATTGCAAAGAGGAAGCTGACGCTGCTTCTGAATTGTTACATATTCCGCAAAATGCAGTGTTAATCGGTTCTACGGGTGTGATTGGAATGCAGATTCCAATTGACCGGATTAAGGAAGGGATAAAATTGCTTGCGGCAGCAAAAGCGGATACTTTGGAGGCTGGACATACAGCAGCAGAAGCGATTATGACAACGGATACACACCGCAAGGAGATTGCTGTGCGTTTCTTGGTCGACGGCACAGAGGTGACGCTTGGCGGTATGTGCAAGGGATCTGGTATGATACATCCGAATATGTGTACGATGCTCTCGTATATTACAACAGATGCCGCGATTAGCAAAACGCTTTTGCAGGAAGCACTAAGCACAAGTATTCAAGATTCCTACAATATGGTTTCTGTGGACGGCGACACCTCCACAAACGACACTTGTCTTGTGCTTGCCAATGGACTTGCAGGCAATCCCAAAATCACAGAAAAAGGCGAAGCATATCAGGCATTTTGTGAGGCGCTTGATTATGTCAATACCTATCTTGCTAAGCAAATGGCAGCGGATGGTGAGGGTGCGACTGCGCTGTTTGAAGCGACCGTTTACCATGCAGCAACAAAACAGGATGCAAGAATTTTGGCAAAATCCGTGGTTAGCTCCAATTTAAGCAAGGCGGCAATTTATGGGCATGATGCCAACGGCGGACGCTTTTTGTGTGCATTAGGATATTCTGGCGTTGCATTTGACCCTGATAAAGTGGATTTGTTTATCGAGAGCAAAGCGGGAAAAATTCAGATTTTCCAAGACGGCGCAGCATTGGATTACAGCGAGGAGGAAGCAACAAAAATATTAAGCGAGCCAGAAGTAACGGTTCTTGCTGATATGAAAATGGGCGAGGAAACTGCAACAGCATGGGGCTGTGATTTAACTTATGATTATGTAAAAATTAATGCAGATTATCGTTCGTGAGTATATATACTACATAACGCCAGAATTTACCGTTCTGCATTGGTTCAACGTATATGGCTGGCGTTTTGGAGTCAGGTTACTTGGAAATTTTAACTGTTATACTCACGAACGATTAGATTTTCCTTTCTGCACAGCACGTATTGCCCGCTTATGCAATATGGGCTGTGTAGAAATTGGAAAATCTTAACGGTCGTCAGTATAAGCAGTATAAATAAAAAATAGGAGAAATTATATTATGAAAGAACTTGATATGGATAAAATTTTATCAAAAGCAGAAGTGCTGATTGAAGCGCTTCCTTATATTCAGAAATTTAATCGGAAGTATATTGTTGTGAAGTATGGCGGCAGTGCAATGAGTAATGAAACACTGCAAAAAAATGTAATTAAAGATGTAACACTTCTAAAGCTTGTAGGTTTTAAACCAATTATTGTACATGGCGGCGGCAAGGAGATCAGCCGTTGGGTGGAAAAAGTCGGCAAGGAGCCGCAGTTTGTAAATGGTCTGCGCGTAACGGATGCAGAAACAATGGAAATTGCGGAAATGGTGTTAAATAAAGTAAATAAAAGTCTTGTGACAATGGTGCAGGAATTGGGCGTAAAGGCTGTTGGCGTCAGCGGCAAGGATGGCGGACTGCTTCAAGTGGACAAAAAGTATTCCGATGGGAAAGATATTGGTTTTGTTGGTGATATCCGCGAGGTCAATCCCAAGGTGCTTTTTGATTTAATCGAGAAAGATTTCCTGCCGATTGTAGCGCCGATTGGACTGGATACGCATTTCCAAACCTACAATATTAATGCTGATGATGCAGCGTGTGCCATTGCAAAAGCAGTAGGCGCTGAAAAGCTTGCATTTCTTACCGATATTGAGGGCTTGTATAAGGATATTAACGATAAATCTACCTTTATTTCGAGAATTTCGATATCGCAGGCAGACAAGCTAATGGAGGAGGGTTTTATCGGTGGCGGAATGTTGCCGAAGCTGGGCAATTGCACCAGCGCAATTAAAAACGGTGTAAACCGTGTACATATTTTGGACGGACGTATCCCGCACTGTCTGCTTCTGGAAATATTTACCAGAAACGGTATTGGTACGGCGATTGTAAAGGATGAAGACTTAGAAAAGATGGATATGGAATAACAGCATTAGGTAATAAAATGGAAAATCCTTGGAAATTTATTAAACTTTCGGATTATGAAAGTCATATGGCACTAGGAACGGTGATGCAGTTACAAGTATTAAACCGTATTATGAAAAAGCAGTTGGATACATACCCTGTGCAGAGCGCAATGGTTTTGGGGGTTGCAGGCGGTAATGGCTTGGAGCATCTAAAAATAGAGAATTATACGAAAGTTTACGGCATTGATATTAATGCGGACTATTTGCAGGAAGTAGAGAAAAGATATCAAAATTTGTTACCTGTATTAGAGTGCATTTGCCTTGATGTTGCTTTAGAAGGTGCAAAATTACCCACAGCAGAGTTGTTGATTGCGAATCTTTTTATAGAGTATATTGGGTATGCGTGCTTTCAGAAAACAGTAGCATATGTCAAACCCACTTATATTTCATGTACGATACAGGTGAATGCAGATGGTACGTTTGTTTCGGATTCTCCATATTTGCAGGTATTCGAT
>CBCOYO010000123.1:0-10056 GCA_965114465.1 uncultured Lachnospiraceae bacterium | reverse complement strand
TTTAGCATTTTGGCGCATGATTCCCACTACTTTGGCGTGGGTGTGAAAAGTAACAGAAGCCGTTACAGTTCAGTCTAAGACTTTGCACGAACCACCCCCAATTTATTACCTCATAAAATAACTTGTTGTTGTGTTTGCGATTAAAACACCTTCGGCATCCATAATATCCACCGTATACACAGCAACTTTGCTGCCATGCTTTACAGCCCGTGCTTCTGCAATTAGCTTCGGCGTATGAATTACTGGACGCAGATAATTGATATTACTGCTAAGTGTAACTAAATTTTCATGACAGTCATGCGCAATCACGGCAAGCCCGCCGACTGTATCCGCCAAGGAGAAAATAACACCACCATGCACCATGCCTAAAGGATTATTCAGTTCACTGCGAACCAGCATCTCCCCCTTACAATAACCTGCTTTCATTTCCAACACTGTAATTCCAAGCCATGGGATAAAAGCTGGCATTTGATTCATTTGTTCCAACATTGCGCGATATTGTTCCATTGTTTTCTTCCATTTCCATTTTTATTTTTCCCTATTTATACTGGTGAGTGCTTAAATTTGCCAATAACACCGACTCACGAGCGTAATTATCGTGGGGCTGTCGCAATAAGTTTTAATTTTACAAGATATAGTACAAAACACAATACAGTACTATAATATCTTGTATCTATTTTCCTTAATGCGACAGCCCCGTGAATATATAATAAAACGCTCAGCACCTTGAAGCAGACAGTGCCTAGTATGACCCGCACTAAATACCTGATGTTTGGCGCAGAATATTTTTCTGAGAGTGCTGCTTCACAATCGCAGGCGTAGCGGTGGCTACGTCGAGGCTTGGGGCGTAGTGCTATCAGGAAAATAGGCAAGCGAAACATAGGTTTATTTAGTGTGGGTAATACTAGGAACTGTTTCGTTCCTTCATTTTCAATTACGAATCCTCCTCCTGCCACATTAAGGCACATTTCACTGCTTTCTCCCAGCCGCGCAGGCATTTTTTGCGCTGTGCTTCCTCCATTGTGGGCATAAATTTCTTGGAAAGCTGCCAATGTGCACGGATTTCATCCTTATCTTTCCAGTACCCTGCTGCCAGTCCTGCAAGGTATGCTGCGCCTAGCGCTGTAGTTTCAATACAGCTAGGACGGAGTACAATTCCATTTAAAATATCCGCCTGAAACTGCATAAGAAAATCGTTTGCGCTAGCACCACCGTCAACACGCAGTTCATTGATTGTTACCCCTGTGTCATTTTCCATTGCCGAAAGGACACTGTTTGTCTGATATGCCAAGGATTCTATTGTTGCACGGATAAAATGCTCCTTACTGCACCCTCTTGTAATACCGACTACCATTCCACGGCAATACTGATTCCAGTACGGCGCACCCAACCCTGTAAATGCTGGCACTACATAAACGCCATTTGTATCCGGCACTGCTTTTGCATAGTCTTGGGACTGCGCAGCACTGCGTATCATGCGCATTTCATCGCGAAGCCACTGTATCGCTGCTCCTGCCACAAATACACTTCCCTCCAGCGCATACGCCACTTCCTCCGTATCGCTCGCTGCAATCGTGGTCAGCAGCCCATGTTTTGACACGACTGCCTGTCTGCCTGTATTCATTAACAGAAAACAGCCTGTCCCATATGTGTTCTTAACATCTCCCTGCCCAAAACAACACTGTCCAAACAATGCCGCCTGCTGATCCCCTGCTGCACCTGCAATCGTAATCTCGCTGCCAAATATTGCTGCATCTGTTCTGCCATAGACACAGCTTGACGGTTTTACCTCGGCAAGCATGGCACGCGGAATCCGAAATCGCTGCAATAATTCCTCATCCCAGCACTTTTCGTGGATATTAAAGAGCATTGTACGCGACGCATTGGTGTAATCGGTCACAAAAATACGCCCTTTTGTTAAATTCCAGATAAGCCACGTATCCACAGTGCCAAAGGCCAGTTCACCGGTTTCGGCACGCTGCCGTGCACCATCGATATGATCTAAAATCCATGCAATTTTAGTTGCGCTAAAATACGCATCTGGAATTAAACCTGTTTTCTGACGGATAACCGTGTCAAAACCCTGCTTTTTTATCTGCTCTATCTGATCTGCTGTTCTATGACACTGCCAGCAAATAGCAGGGTAAATCGGTTCTCCCGTACTCTTGTCCCATACAATTGCCGTTTCTCGCTGATTCGTGATACCAAGCGCCGCAATCATGCCTGCATCTGCGCCTACTTTCGCCATTGCTTCAATTGCAACTGCCAACTGGCTTGACCAGATTTCCATAGGATTATGCTCTACCCAGCCCGCTTTGGGATAAATCTGTTCAAATTCTTTCTGCGCCATACTTACAATACTTCCCGCTTTGTCAAAAAGAATACAGCGCGAACTGGTTGTCCCCTGATCCAACGCCATAATATAACTTCTATCTGTCTTATTTTTCATAATCTACACCAAACAGGACTATCGAAAAAAAGAGCATATTCACCAAAAAAGAGCATATTCGCAAAAAAGAGCATATTCGCCCAATATTCCGTTGGCAAACTACATTTTCCAATAGCGCCTTCCTTTATTATATACTAAGTTTACTTTAAAAATCTTATCACAACCATAGCAAGATTGCTATGATTTTATGGATTTTTTATAGAATTGAACGCACATAAAAACCTGCTCTCACCTCATTGCGGGAAAGCAGGTTTTTTATGCGCAGATCCGTGCATGGAAATATACCGCTGAAGCGGTGCATAAGCCGCACGAATTTTTCATCTTTTGTTATGAAATTTTGGGAAACAGTTCTTTTACTGTGGGATAGATCTGCACAAATTTCTGATAGCGTTCTTCATAGCGTGCCGCAAGCTCTGCTGTCGGGTCTACGCTATCCACCACTTTTACAAGCTTAGCGGCTGCCTCCTCAACAGATGCATATTCGCCGCAAGCCACTGCTGCCAGCATAGCGCCCCCATAGCCTGGGCCCTCCTCGCTCTCAATAATATCAAGACGAATATTCAACACATTTGCAATAATCTTTCTCCATAGTGGGCTTTTAGCGCCACCGCCACAAATTTTGGAAGCTTTTATCTCAATTCCAAGACTTTTTGCCACCTCAAAGGAATCGCGGATCGCAAATGCCACCCCCTCCAAAACTGCCTGATACATATCGGCTCGAGTGGAATCCATTGTTAAACCGATAAATGTTCCTCTTGCATTTGCATCATTGTGCGGTGAGCGTTCTCCCATTAGATAAGGCAGAAAATATACATGATTCTTGCCAAGCTTCTCATCTGCAATCGCCGCCTGCTCTGCACGAAAAGCCGTTGTCTGCAAAATTTCTTCCATCCACCATTTATTGCAGGACGCGGCGCTTAACATACAACCCATTAAATGATACTTTCCGTCTGCATGGGCAAAGGAATGCAGTGCGTTATGCTGATCCACGCCGAAACGCTCGCTAGAAATAAAGATTGTGCCGCTTGTCCCCAACGAAATATTGCACATTGCATTCCCGACTGTGCCAGTGCCTACTGCTGCCGCTGCGTTATCGCCTGCGCCTGCCGCTACTTTTACTGCTGCCGGCAATCCTAACTCCGCCGCAATATCCGCCTTCAGCCTACCAACTACTTCATAGCTTTCAAAGACTTTTGCCATCTGTGACGCTTTTACACCGCAGATTTCCAGCATTTCTGTTGACCAACATTTGTTCTCCACATCAAAAAGCAGCATACCAGAAGCATCCGATACATCTGTACAAAAACTCCCTGTTAGTTGATAGGCAATATAATCCTTTGGCAGCATAATTTTCTCAATGCGTGCAAAATTCTCAGGCTCTTTATTTTTTACCCATAAAATTTTGGGAGCTGTGAAACCTGTAAATGCAATATTCGCCGTATACTTTGATAATTTTTCCTTACCGATTACATTATTAAGATAATCCGTTTCCTCCTGTGTTCTGCCATCATTCCAAAGAATTGCAGGCCGAATAACCCTATCATCTTTATCCAGAATCACAAGCCCATGCATCTGCCCACCGAAACTAATACCTGCTATCTGTGTTTTATCAAAGCCCTCCGTCAGTTCTTTCAGCCCTTCTTTTACGGATTCCCACCAATCTTCTGGTTTCTGCTCACTCCAACCTGGCTGTGGGAAAAACAGCGGATACTCCTTTGATACAATATTTACGATTTTTCCGTTCCCTTCCATTAACAAAAGCTTCACCGCCGAAGTGCCAAGGTCTATGCCAATATAGTACATACGTTTCCCTTCCTTTCCAACCAATATCATATCAATACTATGTATTAATTTTAGTATAAAGGATTTTGATTATTATTTCATGGTATAAACTGGATGCTTTTTACGTGCTAAATTGGAGATTCGGCACACTCTTCCCCCCACTCCAGCCGATGCAGTTCTCCCGACATCTGCATTCCGGCGAAGTTCTGCTGGCGGAGCGCTTCATAGAGGACAATGCTGACGCTGTTGGCAAGGTTTAGGCTTCTGATTTTGTCAAGCATGGGAATCCGGATACAGGTATCTTGGTAATCGACAAGCAGTTCTTCTGGGATTCCTGCGCTCTCTTTGCCAAACATAATAAAATCTTCACTGCCAAAATCCGCCTGCGTATACACCTTTTGCGCTTTTGTCGTTGCCATCCACAATTTCGCCTTTGTATTTGCTGCGAAGTTTTTCTCCAAAAATTCCGCAACGTTCATATATCTCCGCACATCTAAATGTTCCCAATAATCCATTCCAGCACGGCGCAGTTCTTTGCCAGTCAGGCGGAAGCCCAACGGCTCTATTAAATGCAGCACAGTATTTGTTGCCACACAAGTTCTGCCAATATTTCCAGTATTTGCTGGAATTTCAGGCTGGTATAATACAATATGCATCCCGCAAACTTCCCCCTTTCTTACTTATATCATCAGCACTAATCTATCGTGTATTTTTTTCTGCACGCAGTTTTGTTACAAAATGTTCCAGCCTGCCAATTGCAATTTTTAATTTTTCCAACGAATAGGCATAAGAAATCCGAATAAATCCTTCTCCGCTGTCCCCGAACGCTGTCCCAGGAACGACGGCAACTTTTTCCTCCTGCAAAAAACGGGAAGCAAATTCGTCGCTTGTCATTCCAAATTCTTTGATGCATGGAAATATGTAAAATGCTCCAAACGGTTCAAAACATTCCAACTGCATTTCGTGAAATACATGAACAAGATAACGACGCCTTTGATTATAGGCTTCACGCATCATCTGCACATCTTCATCCCCATTTTTAAGCGCATCAATTGCTGCATACTGAGAAGTGGTCGGCGCGCACATAATACAGAATTGATGGATTTTATACATTTGTTCGATTATCTCTACAGGGCCGCAGGCATATCCAAGCCGCCAGCCTGTCATTGCATGAGATTTTGAAAATCCGTTAATTAAAATCGTCCGCTCCCACATACCAGATATATTTGCAATGGAAACATGATTTTCTGTATAGCAAAGTTCAGAATAAATCTCATCGGAAATCACAAATAAATCATGCTTTTGAATCACTTCCGCAATCGCTTCTAAATCGTCGCGCTCCATAATTGCGCCAGTCGGATTATTCGGAAACGGCAGGATTAATATTTTGGTTTTATCGGTAATGGCTTCCTCAAGTTCCTGTGCAGTAAGGCGGAACTGGTTCTCATGCTTTAACTCAATAATCACAGGTTTTGCGCCAGCCAAAACAGCGCATGGCTCATAGGATACATAACTTGGCTGCGGAATCAACACCTCATCACCGGCATCCACCATTGCACGTAGCGCAATATCGATCGCCTCAGAACCGCCGACCGTTACAAGCATTTCTGTTTTTGCATTGTAATCAAGCTGGTATCTGCGCTTTAAATACTTGCTGATTTCCTCGCGCAGTTCCATAAGTCCTGCATTGGAAGTATAAAATGTACGCCCTCTTTCCAGAGAATAAATGCCCTCGTCACGGATATGCCACGGCGTTTCAAAATCTGGCTCGCCCACGCCTAGCGAAATCGCATCCTTCATCTCGCTGACAATATCAAAAAATTTGCGAATACCAGACGGTTTAATATCTACAATGGTTTTCGATAATGGATTTCTCATGGCGTCACCTGTATCCTTTCGTCAACCTCTTTGCGGTCTAAAATCGTCCCATGATCTTTATATTTTTTCAAGATAAAATGTGTTGCTGTGCTTAACACGGATTCTAATGTTGAAAGTTTATCAGAAACAAAATTAGAAACTTCTTTTAATGATTTTCCTTCAAGGCTTACCAGCAAATCATAGCCGCCGGAAATTAAGTACACTGCATGAACCTCCGGATATTTGTAAATGCGCTCTGCTATACTGTCAAAGCCATGCCCACGCTGCGGCGTTACACGCACTTCGATTAATGCGTTCACCTTTTCGACATTCGTCTTTTCCCAGTCTATCAATGTATGATATCCGCAGATAATTCCTTCTTTTTCCATCTGCTCCATCTCATTAATGACATCGGTTTCCTGCTCTCCTAAAAGGATTGCAAGTTCCCGCAAATCAATTCTGCTGTTTTTTTCAATAATTGACAATATTTTTTCTCTCATAAATTATTTCCTCCATTTTAAATGAATTATCAAAATGAAACTGTCGCAATAAGCTTTGATTATACAAGATATAATCAAAACGCAATACAGCGTTATAATATTTTGTGTCTATTTCCCTTAATGTGACAGCCCCTATATGCATTGTCTAAACGCATCGTTGTAAGAATACAACGCATCCTGTACAGACGATTCCAGAAACCGCATCTCCTCCTCATTTTGGATAATGCGGTCATTTCCCTCGGTAATTTTACCGATCACCGCCGCCGCAATCCCTTGACTGTGCAAAGTACGTACCAATTCCCAGCCGTTATTTATTGTGATTAACAGACTTCCGCCTGCCAGAAGTTCATAGGGATTGCAGTCAAAATAAGTACAAATTTCCACGGTTTCCTGCTTGATTGGTATACTTTTTAAGTCTACTGTCAGTCCAACGCCGCTTTCTGCCGCAAGTGCCCAGAGTCCGCCGAAAATACCGCCCTCCCGCACCGCTGACAAAGCGCCTGCGTTGGACTTCATGGCGGTTGCAGCCTCCGGCAATATCGAACAATACTGTCCAAAGCGTCTTGCTTTATCCAGCATATCCATTGGGTATCTGCTAAGAAGCTTTTCAAAATGCCGATCGGCAATTACCGCCGTGCCCTCCAACCCCAGCCATTTTGTCATTACAATATCCTCGCCTGCTTTGGCACGATTTTCCATACGCTGCATACAACAGCCTTCCACAACGCAGCTTACGACAGGCTCTGTTACACAGGGGAGCACTTGCACATCAATATTGGCAAATGGTATCGACAATTCCGCCGCTGCCTTTGCCGCCTGCTCAATGATTTGACGTACTTTTATTTCCCGTAATCTCTGTGGTACAGACAGCGTTAAATTCGCACAAATACTCTCTGCACTGTGAAAGATATCCTCCGCTTTATCATCGCAAGACAGCAGTCCGCACTGCAGCGCCGCGCAATTTACCGCTGCAAGAAACGCTCTGCGTGCTACCTCCTTGTCCGTACCATGCGCTGACGCCTGCCCGCCAATATATGGCAAAGCGGCGCAGACTGTTCCCAGTCCTGCGCCATTCGCCTTTACTACATTTACAACGGAACGTTTATAAATACTCTCCGTTAATTTTCCATAATTCATTTTCTATTCCTCTGCAACGTCTTACGGCATTGGTTCTGCCGGCTGCTCTGGCGGTACTTGCTGTTGTTGTAATTGTTGCTGCTGTTGTTCCAACAACTGTTGCTGCAGCGCCTGATAATAGGCTTCTAAATCTGCCTGCTGCTGTGCCTGTGCTGCCATCTCTGCCTTGATCGCTGCTGCCTCTGCCTTACAGGTATCAATACTCCCCGACGCAATTGCTGCCTGAATACGGTTTGCATAATCGGGATTATCTGTATTTACTCCAACCGTCGCCGTGCGTGGTGCCATTTTATAGCTGCTCTTATTAATTACATCACGGCTAACCTCTACGCCGTTCTCCTCCACGATTTTCCAAAGCTGCGCCTTATAGCCGATATGCGCTGACTGTACATTAATATATCCTACGCCTTGACTACTGCTTGCCACAATATCATCATGATCTGGGCGTGTTGTCGAAAGCACTTCGCTCTCATAACGCACTTTCCGTGACGGGTCACGCTCCTCCACGCCATAGAACGTAAATGTAATCTGTTTTCCCTCTGTAATTCCTTCTATATAAATCGGATGGTTTAAATTATTGATAAAACGAAAATCTTTTCCTGCTGATTCTGCAATCGCTGCATCCATTGACGGATCTACATAACTGATAATCATAGAATGATTGTTCCGCTCCGTCACCTCTAATTCCGACAAAAGCACTACATTATAAAGCGTTGTGGAAACTTGACAAATACCGCCGCCAATACTGTCAACGACTTTACCATTTAAGTATGATCCCGCTGGATAATATCCGTTTTCTGTGGTAAATGGCTTAATCGTATTATATGTAGAAAATTCATCTCCTGGATAAAGCAGTGTTCCATTAATTAATCTACAGCCATTTTCAACGTTTTTGCACCTCGAAGGACTGCTGGTGGAATAGCTTGTTGAAAAAGTACCTAGTACATCATTTAACTGCGAAAGCTCCTCGGCATTTCCTTTTGGCTCTGTCACATCAATTACCAAGTCGATAGATGTATCTTCGTAATCCCATTGATTGGTAAGGTAATCATAAACTACATTTAACGATTCTTCAATATTAACGCCTTTTCCGGTCTGTCCTTCAATTACGTTAAACACACCATTTTCGCGCGTCAGTGTAGCATTCTGTGCCGGAACATCATATTCTGTACACTGCTCTGCTAAAATTGTACGAATTGCCTCCATATCAAAGTTCAGCATTAAATCAAAATTTTTATTTCCGTGCTTTAAATCCTGAATTGCTTTATACCGCTTTACAATATTTCCCTTTTTGCCAAGCGACGCTGCTGTATCAATATCCTCAGGATTTATCCAATTCAAACCTAAATCACCGGCTGTCACCATTGCATAATGACCGTCTACTGCGCCAAATGTAACGGTACGCAGCTTCAGTTCCTCAATATATGCAGCGACTGCCGCCTTTGCCTGCTCTGCTGTCATTCCAGAAAGGTCAATATCTCCCATATAAATGCCTTCCAAAATCACATCGTCCTCTGCCTGCGCATAAACATACTGTCCTTTGCCAAAAACGCAGACGGCAGACAAAAATACCAGACATAAGACGAACAACCCCATATTTTTTCTTATCTTACTCATAAACTCTCCTTCTTGCTCTCCTTAAATAATAAAAATATTACCAAAATTTTCTTTGATTTATATATGAATTCTATATAAATTTGCTAATTGTAAAGCATATCCTAACTATTGTAAAATAGATTGAAATAACTTGTTTGATACTATCCTAAAACACTTAAAACTGTAGGCACAATCATAGCAATAATTAATAAAATCGCTATTACAGCCGCAATTTTTCGCTGTGTTTTTTTATTGTTAAAATGAAACATACGATAAACCTCCTAATTTCTATTATAAACGGTACTACTGTAACAATTATACTGCGAGCATAATCGCAGTGAAATATACAAAATACATTTCTGAAAGGATATTATATATGAAATATTTGATTTTTTCAAGTATTGTTGGCCTTTGTATTGCATATTATTTAAAACTTTCTCATATTCGGGCAATTGAAGCTAAGGCAGACGATGCATATTGGGAGCGGGAACGCAAAGCAAGTTTTACCCGCAAAAAGCCGCTGGATGATTTAGACTACATTACAATTCCACCAGAAATATTGCAAATGCATCCAAAGGGCATTACAAGTGAGCTGCAAAGCATTCTAAACAACTTAAACGACTTGTCCTCATACAAAATCGTAAACCTTACTGGCTACAGCAACACCGATTTAAAACTAAAATACGGCACTGCTAATATTACTATATTAAGCGATTACGATTTTCATTACACAAA
>CBCOYO010000122.1:0-10294 GCA_965114465.1 uncultured Lachnospiraceae bacterium | reverse complement strand
ATGCTGTTCCATATCTTCCTCCGCATATTCTATACTCACGAACGATTAGATTTTCCTTTCTGCACAACACATATTGCCCGCTTATGCAATATGGGCTGTACAGAAATTGGAAAATCTTAACAGTCGTTAGTATATTATTACGATAATCACAATCTTTCTTATTTTATTTTTACTTTATGTTTTACTTTTTTCTTACCCACGTTATTTTTCGACGATGCCAAATTTCTTAAACTGCCAGAAAATTTTGCAGCATTTCCTTTCCTCTCGGCGTTAAAATTGATTCCGGATGAAATTGCAGCCCATAGAGTTTTTCAGTTTTGTGCTGTACTGCCATTATCACGCCTTGTTCGTCCTTTGCTGTTACTTTAAGCGAATTGGGCAGGCTGTTTTTGTCTGCTGCCAGTGAATGGTATCTTGCTGCTTCCACTGTCTGCGGCAAACCTTGAAAAATAGTACTGGTATTATCAACAGTTATTATACTCTGCCTGCCATGCATAAGTTCAGGCGCATAAACAATCTTTCCGCCTAGCGCTTCACAAATTGCCTGATGTCCCAAACATACACCTAATAGTGGTATTTTTCCCAACGCTGCCAGAATCAGTTCCTCGCAAATTCCCGCGCCTGAAGGTCTGCCCGGCCCCGGCGAAAGAACGATATGCGTCGGCAAAAGATAAAATACTTCCGCAACGGTTATTTCATCATTTCTTACTACTTTCAATTCCTGCTGACCGGCTGCCACTTCACCGATTGCCTGCACCAAATTAAATGAAAAACTATCATAATTATCTATCAATAAAATCATATACAATCCTCATCTCCTTCCAATTAAAACGTACTGATTTTACACATTTGTGCCGCATACTGTCTGCACCTGCTTAATTGCCTCAATGACTGCCCCCGCTTTATTCGCACATTCCTGATACTCACTCTCTGGCACAGAATCTGCCACAATGCCAGCGCCTGCCTGCACATAAACCTTGCCGCCTTTTTTGACTGCTGTGCGGATTGCAATACATACATCCAGATTTCCGCTAAAATCAAGGTAACCAATTGCCCCTCCATAAACGCCCCGCGCCTCCGATTCCAGTTCGTCAATGATTTCACAAGCCCGAAATTTTGGCGCACCAGATAATGTCCCCGCTGGCAGCAGTGCTTCTATAGTATCGCCGCACGTTTTTCCCTGCGCAAGCGTTCCTATTACCGTACTTGCAATATGCATAACCTTAGAAAAACGGTGAATTGCCATATAATCTTCTACCTTTACACTGCCATATGCAGAAATTCTTCCCAAATCATTGCGTGCCAAATCTACCAGCATATTGTGTTCTGCACACTCTTTTTTATCTGCTAAAAGTTCCTGCTCCAGCGCAATATCCTCCGCTTTATCCCTGCCACGCCTACGTGTTCCGGCTACTGGAAATGTCATTAACTTTTGATTCGTCAGCTTTACCATAGTTTCCGGCGAAGTCCCCGCGATCTGCATATCCTTTAGCTGAATATAATACATATACGGCGAAGGATTTGTCGTTCGAAGCACACGGTAGGCATTCAACAGGCTTGCTGAGTACTCCGCTTCAAACCGTCTGGAAATAACACCCTGAAAAATATCACCCTCTCGAATATAATGCTTTGTTTTTTCTACCATTTCGCAGTATTCTGCTTTGCTGACATTGCAGATAAATTCCGGCGTTGGTGCTGGCGCTTCATAAGGAATCGGCTCGGTATGCCTAAGCGTTTCCACAAAAACAGAAAGTTCTGCAACAGCCTTTTGATATCCTGCTTCACCGTCCGCCGCTTTTGCATTTACGATAACACAAAGTTTATGGTGAAGCTGATCAAAAGCAATTAGTTTATCAAACATCATCAATTCAAAATCATGAATATCACTCTGTTTTATTTTCAGTTTTGGCTCAGCATACTGTATCATTTCATAAGAAAAATACCCAACCAGCCCACCTGTAAATGTCGGAAGCCCTTCTATCTGCGGCGAACGATACTGCTCTAAAATTGCCTGCAACGCTTCTTTGGGACTGCCCGCCACTTCCCGAACTGTACCGTTTTCTTCTATCCTCGTCACACCCTCTTTACAGAAAACCGAAAATTTAGGATTGACTCCCAAAAAAGAATATCTTCCCAAACTTCCACCTTCCACGCTTTCTAACAAGAAATATCGCTGATCCAGTGCCGCCAGCTTGCGCAGCATTAAAATTGGCGTAATGTCATCTGCTAAAATTTCCATACACACAGGAATAAATGTGTATGCTTTTTCATATTGTTTTGCTTGTTCATACGTCGGTTTTATCATTATAATCCTCCCTTTCTGCTGTGTGGACTGGGGTGTTGCTGGCATATATCTTTTGGACAACTCTGTGCAATTGAGTAGGGAAGCGTCCTTTTCTCCTACTCGTCGCACAACCCGTTATTTTCTCTGCACAGGTCTGCAAATCAAAAAGCCCCTGCCCTAACAGTATAAAAATACCATTAGGACAGGGGCAAAAAGCCTCTGCGGTGCCACCTAACTTGGCGTGCCGAAACACACCCACTCTCCACACGTACCATCATACGCTTTCCCTTGATAACGGGCGGAAATCCCGTTGGGCATTACTAAAGCTATATTAAAACAGCTCGTTTCTCCCACCTTCCCAAGTCCATTCCCTATCTGTCCGACTACCGCAATCCCACCATCTGCAGCTCTCTGAAAATCATTTCAAATACGTACTCCTCTTGGTCATCAGTTTTAAGTTGGTTTCTCTATGAAATTGTTCCTTTAATTTCTAATTTATGTTATAAATTGTAATCGGTTCTTAAGAATCTGTCAAGAGGGAAATTTTATTTTTTATATCATAAATATGATTTTTGAGAATTATATTTACATATTGGCTAAACGATCTACCATCTTTTTCCGCTAATATTTTTATTTTATTGACAATTTCATTATCTAAAGTTAAACTTACTTTATTTTTTAATGGCTTCAAATGCATCACCTGCCTCTATTTCTTCCGTCGAAATTAATTACTATCGTATTTTTTTCAATTATCTACATTTATTTTTATATTTGGATTGCTTGGACGCTTATGTTGTTTTTCATCTAAAAAAGTATTCCAACCTTCTTCCATCAACGTTCTAATCATATCCGACTGTGAAGAGTTATAAAAAATTTCTTTTTTGACTCTATTCAATAAAAGCTCCATTTCTGGTGTTACAATAATCATTAACTTTTTATTTGCCATAATGATCTCCTTTCTTGGTTCATAAAGTATGAACTGTCAATCTTTTAATTTTTATTGTTGACATATTTTATGAACTTGTGTAAGCTATAAAATTAGGAGGTGACAATCATGCCCACAAGTAAACCACGTTTCACAATTGTTATTGATGAGGAACTTTTAAAAAAGATTGATGACTTTCGTTTTGAAAATCGCTATCCAAGCCGTTCCGCTGCTGCTTTAGAACTGATACGTTTAGGAATAGAATCTCTTAATAAAAATCAAGACGAAACAGAGTAATATTCAAGTAGAGAAACTTGATTTTTCCCCTACTCGCCCGCTGGATGCCCGTCAGCTTACTGATATATTTCCCTTGGATGCTTATATACAAAAAGGATAAAAGCTGATATACATTCTATACAGCTTTTATCCTTTTTATTATGTAAGAGGTTTTGTCTTCCCTGCCAATTATATATTTTTTACTGCTATTTTAATCCGTTCTAAACAAATTGCACCAGTTCCTCTGTGCTCTTGCGTTTTGGTGCAGCCGGATCTTCATCGGCATAGCCTACTGCCACCAGTGCTGCTACTTTCTGACCTTCAGGAACTTTTGCAATCTCTGCAACCTTATTTTCATCAAAGATTCCCAGAATTACTGTGCCTACCCCTTTATCGTGTGCTGCAAGGCAGAAAGTTTGTGTTGCAAGTCCTGCGTCAAAAACCTCCCAGCGGTCTTCCTTACTAGTAGTGTAAGAGCCGTCACGTTCAAAACCGCTTCTGCCATGAACCATTGTTACGACTACCAGCGCTGGTGCGGCTTTAATAATGCCATTGTTATGCGCAAAACCAAGCGTTGCTTCGTCTGCAATCTTCTCCTTGATTTCCGCGTTCTCCACCACAATATAGCGTGTTACCTGCGTATTTTTCCATGAAGGTGCAAACGCTGCTGCTGCCACGATTTCCTGCATGGTTTCATGCAAAACCGCTTCTGCCTTAAACTTCCGAATACTTCTCCTAGTTTCAATGCATTTTACTGTTTCCATAAAAATACCTTCCTTTCTTTTATTCATTTATAGTTGTTTATAGTTCCCCTATGTCTTGTCTATTTTAAGAAACCGTTTACAATCTGCTCCTCTGCTTCCTGTTCAGTCAGCCCCAAGGTCATTAATTTAATTAATTGTTCGCCCGCAATTTTTCCAATCGCTGCCTCATGAATCAGGCTCGCCTCTAAATGATTGGCAGTAATTTCTGGTACTGCACGCACTATGGCATTATCCATAATAATAGCATCACACTCAGAATGTCCAGCACACTGGTTATTCCCATTAATCTGCGAATAAAATGTCTGCTCAGAACTATCTTTTGCCACAGAACGCGAAATTACATTTGTGCTGGATTCTCTGCCGTCTAAATCCACATAAAAACGCGTAACAGCGGTCTGTTTTCCATGTGTCATTAATTTTTCCTTAATCACAAGCTGTGCGCCCTCGCCAAGTTTTGCCTTCGTACTGCGCTCCGTAGAGTCCACTCCTTTGATTTGTACCGTTTCCATTTCCATATAACTGCCTTCCGCCATTTCAATAACAGTCTGCGGATTCATGATACGCTCGCCAGTTCCCTCTCCCGTTCCGTAGTGCTTTTCAACATATTTTACTTTTGCATTTTTACCAATATAAAACGAATGAATGCCGCTGTGCTCACTTGTTTGACTTCCGCTATTATGAATGCCGCACCCTGCCACAATGGTAATATCACAGTCCTCGCCGATATGAAAATCATTATACACAAGTTCTTTTAATCCTGTCTGCGTTATTAAAACTGGAATATGCACGCTCTCTTTTTTTGTACCTGGCTTAATATAAATATCAATTCCCTGTTTATCTTCCTTTGTCACAATTTCAATATGCTCTGTTGACTGACTGCCTGCTGCCTGTCCATTGGCGCGTATATTGTATGCCCCCGCGGGCACTTCATGCAGACCAGCAACCTGCTCTAGCAAACTCTTTTGATACTCATCCATGAATACACCCTCCCGCATTATGTCTGCACGATAACGTCCCGTTTAACAATTCGGGGATAATTTCGTCCTTTGTGCCAGATTTCGCTATTTCCCCCTCCGCAATTACAACAATTCGATCCGCAATATTTAAAATGCGCTCTTGATGGGAAATAATTACAATAGACCCTTGTGTTTCCTGATGCATTTTTTCAAATACCTGTATCAGATTTTGAAAACTCCATAAATCAATCCCTGCCTCCGGCTCGTCAAATACGGAAAGTTTCCTTCCCCTTGCAATCACCGTGGCTATTTCAATGCGCTTTAACTCTCCGCCGGATAGGCTTGCGTTTACTTCACGGTTAATATACTCCCTTGCGCAAAGCCCCACTTCAGACAAATATTCACATGCGCCCTCGATACTGACCGTCTTGCCTGACGCCAATCGAATGAGATCAAATACCGTAATTCCTTTAAAGCGTACTGGCTGCTGAAAGGCAAAACTAATTCCGAGTTTTGCCCGATCTGTAATTGACATCTTTGTAATATCCTGCCCATCAAATAAAATCTGACCATTGGTAGGCTGGAGAATGCCTGCTATCAGTTTAGCAAGTGTGGACTTGCCTCCGCCATTAGGCCCTGTAATGGCGGTAAAGCGATCATGAATTTCCAAATTAATGTGATTTAATATATCTTTACCGTTCCCATCCTCCACATGATAAGAAACGTCTTTTAGCTCTAACACTTATGTAGCCTCCTTCCTGCGTACTGCTTCCTGCCTCTCTAGTATAACCAATATTTGCACAAATTGCATCACTTTTTATAATAATTTCACAAAGGAATAATATAATGGATTATGTCTTTATTATTGTACATTTTTATGGTATAATAAATTAAAATAAGGCGATGCCGGAATGGAGGGATATTATGAAATACAAATTATTATTAACAGGTAAAAATATGAGTGTTATCAGTGAGTTTTTTACACAAATGAATGACCGTTTTGAATGCCTTTCTTCTACAACAAACTATTCCGACCTATTGGGGCATATCAAATATTTTAGTCCGAACGCAGTTGTCTACTGTATGAGTTCTGAAACGCGGGACAATATTACATCTGTTATCAACCTGAACGAAAATATGCTCAAACCTACTATAAAGCTAATATTAATTTGCAGTGACGATGACTATGCTTTTTACCGTGAGCATGTTGCAAGCGATTATGATCTGGTTCTAAAAAGACCAATACTGACCCCTGCCATAAAAGAAAATCTGCTTGAATTTTTTGGAGAAAAAAGCTCTAGCAGTTCTAAAACTGTAGCGCAGGAAGCATCATTAGACGCTGAACAAGAACTTGAGGAATTAGAAGCGCTCGCACGTTCCATCCAAAAAGGAGCTTCCATGACAGAAGCAACCGCTAAGCTTATCCGAGAACTCGTTCCCAGAAAGCGTGTTATGATTATAGATGACTCACCAGTAATGCTAAAAACCATTAAAGGACATTTAGACGAGGAATACGAAGTGGCAACTGCGATCAGCGGAAAAATTGCACTGCGTTATTTACAGACAAAACCCGTAGAGCTAATTCTACTCGACTATGAAATGCCAGATGAAAACGGCCCCGCCGTTATGGAAAAGCTGCTGGCAAATCCCGCGACTGCAAATATTCCGATTGTATTTTTAACGGGTACGAATGACGCTGTTAAAATCCAGAAGGCACTTTCGTTAAAGCCGCGCGGATATCTTTTGAAACCAATTGATAAAGAAACGTTATTAAATAAAGTTCACGAAATATTAGAACGATAGTGTAAAAAATACTTCTAAGGCAGCAAAAGACACTGCCTAAGAAGTATTAAGTTTCACACAGGAAAAACGCGAAGGACAGCGTTTTCTATCTATTTGAGGAGTTGTCGCAATAAGCTTTGATAATACCAGATATGGTATAAATCTTAGCACAGTGTTAGACTATCTTGTATCCATTTGTCTTAATGCGACAGCCCCATGAGGATTAATATATATTGCTTAACAGTTAAATTTTCCGAGTAACCTGACTATATAACGCCAGCCATATACGTTTAACCAGTGCAAAACGGTAAATTCTGGCGTTATGTAGTATAAAATAATGAAAGAAGGAGCTTGTATGAACGGAGAAAAATTTTCGCTTAATGAAGAACGGGCTTTGATAAACGGGGGAAAAAATTCCGCTACAGATGAAATAACGCTTACCGATTTGTTTGAAGTAGAGATGCTGCAAAAAATTCAAGATGCGTTCTCGAAGGTAACGGGCATTGCGGCGCTTATCACGGACGCCAATGGCAAGCTCCTTACCAGCGGATCTAATAACACAAGATTCTGTAAATACACTCGTAAATCCCCAATCGGCGGGCTTCGCTGCGAGCAGTGCGACAAACGCGGCGCAGAGCTTGCCTTAAAACACGGCACTTCAATCACCTACTACTGTCACGCAGGACTTATGGATTTCGCCGCTCCAATTATGGCAGGTGATAAAATGATCGGCTGCTTTATCGGCGGTCAGGTACTAACCCAGCCGCCCGATATTACAAAAGTAATGCAGGTAGCATCTGAACTGGATATTGATCTCATCAATTACCTGCAATCCATGCTGGAAGTCCCCGTTATTGACCGTACAGTATTGGAAAACGCTGCTAAATTTCTTTATACGCTGACCGACGCGCTTTCCACGCTTTCCTACCATAAATATATTATGGTACAAGCCAATATCGAGATTGAAAAAGTTGCAAACTTAAAATCAGATTTCCTTGCCAATATGAGCCATGAAATCCGCACCCCAATGAACGCAGTTATCGGACTTGCAGAAATGGCACTGCGGGAAGACCTTCCACCAAACGCTAGAAACTATATTGATCAAATTAAGTCCTCCGGCAAAACCCTACTGACAATTATTAATGACATCCTTGATTTCTCTAAGGTGGAATCCGGCAAAATGGATATTATTGTAGAAGAATATGCACCGATTTCCGTAATTAATGATGTTGCCAGCATTATTGGGACACGCCTTGACAAAGAAAATGTAGAACTGATTCTCAGCATTAATCCCAATATTCCTCGTCTTTTGGTTGGGGACAGTGTACGCATTAAACAAATCGTAATAAATCTTGCCAACAATGCGGTAAAATTTACCTCAAAAGGGCAGGTTAAACTTATATTTGATTATAATATTATTGATAATGAAAACGTGGAACTGCTTTTCTCTGTTTTGGATACAGGTATCGGCATTCGCGAACACGATATTAACAAGCTGTTTCAATCCTTCCAGCAGCTTGACAGTAAACGCAACCGCAATATTGAAGGCACAGGACTGGGACTTGTTATCAGTAAGCAGCTCCTTAACCTTATGAATGGCGATATCTTTGTGGAAAGTACCTATGGCGTAGGAAGCACGTTTTCTTTTCGAGTTCCGCAGAAAATTGCCAATATCGAGCCCAGCATCCAGCTTGCTGAACAGGAAATCATTCATTTTTATGGATATATTGAAAATCCCTATATTCTAAACCAATTACAGGAGGATATGAATCGGATGAACCTATCCTATACCAATATATCTTCTATTGATGAATTAGTGGAAATTCAAGGGGACAAAAATACATATATTTTCTTGGAAGATAAGTCCTTTTCTGAACCAATTCAGTATTTCCTAAATAAAAATCCAGATATTACGGCAGTTGTGCTGGTCAATTACAACGCTTCACTAACCTATGAACAGTCCAACGTAATTGTTGCTAAGAAACCACTATCTGCCCTGTTTTTGGCTGCTATATTTAATGAAGACATTCATCTTTATGAGAATCCGGATACTTCAGATGCTTTTTATGATTTTACTGCACCAGAAGCAAAAATCTTAATTGTAGATGACAACGCCATTAATTTAACCGTCTGCGAAGGACTTTTAGAACCGCTTTCCATGCAGATAGACACCGCAATCAGCGGGCCGGAAGCCGTTGAAAAAATTAGCAATAAAATGTACGATTTAATCCTAATGGATCATATGATGCCTGAAGTAGACGGTGTGGAAACAACACATATTATTCGGCGGCTGCATAGAGAATATGATCATGTTCCTATTCTTGCGCTTACTGCAAATGCTGTATCTGGTATTAAAGATATGTTTATTCAAGAGGGGATGAATGATTTTATCGCCAAGCCAATCGAAGTACGCATCCTCGTATCCAAACTCAAACATTGGCTGCCCAAAGAGAAAATTAAAAATATCAATAAGAAAAATATTAATGCTGGCAAAGCAAATCGCATCCATTCACAGGAAGATACTCTGCCGCCCAAAATCTCAGACCTTGACACCTCTTACGCATTAAAGCTGCTAGGCAATGCCAAACTGTTCTGGTCAATTTTGGAGGACTATTACAAAGCAATTACCAAAAAACACGCCCTAATCCAACAATATACCGATGAGAAAAACTGGCACAATTACACGATTGAAGTTCATGCACTGAAAAGCGCTTCCCGACAAATTGGCGCGCTCTCACTATCTGAGGAAGCCGCAACGCTTGAAGAAGCCGGAAATGCGGAAAATGAAAGCCTTATTTTGGAAAAAACACCAGCTTTACTCAATCATTATTTCCATTACTATGAAATATTGAAACCGCTGTTTCCAGAAAAGGATAAAGACGCTGCTAATAATAAAGAACCGATTACACCCGAGATTCTGCTGCCAATATTAGATAAGCTGCAAACAGCTTTGGACGATTTGGATATGGATGGTATGGAGGAAGTGAAAGAATCGCTATCCCAATACCATTACGAGCCATCTTCCATAGAATTATACCAACAGCTATGCGATGCAATTGACGAAATTGATCCAGACGCGTGCGAAGAAATCATGACAGCTTGGCGGGAACTATTGTAAACACACCAAATATTTGTCAGATCTGCTGACATTTTTCCTTAAAATGCCCATGTGCATAAAAATCTGCAAGAGGGGCTGTCGGAATGCGACAGCCCCTTGCAGATAATCGCCTATCATTATACTCACAAATAATTAGTAACAGTTCAGATAACCCATTGAACTGTTACGTATCCAGCCATTGGAAATCGC
>CBCOYO010000121.1:0-10411 GCA_965114465.1 uncultured Lachnospiraceae bacterium | reverse complement strand
TTTAGCATTTTGGCGCATGATTCCCACTACTTTGGCGTGGGTGTGAAAAGTAACACGCATGGTCACTAAAATTTGCCAAATCTCTGCCACAAAAACAAAATGCCTGTAACAAAACCGCTGTATTTTGAAGCCACACAGTTTGGCACCCAACCCAAACTACAGGCTTCTAGTCTGATCTGGAAATAATATGCAGCTATTTCGTTATACTATTACAGCGGTTTTGCCAAGGCATTCCTTTGGTTTTTTACTTTCTAACTTTTCTAACTATCTGGCAAGGATTGAAAAACCAGCAGCGACACCATAATCAATCTCATAACCTATATCGTGCAAACAGATATGGCACTTTTGCTGTAAGTGCTTCAATACCTATTTTACATCCCTCCTTGCTTACTAGATTTCTTCTTCATGTTACCAAATTCAATTAGATAGTCAATGCCTTTTGCATAATCGACATTTTTTATACTTATTCGACGCTTTTCACCAATTTGAATATTCTATCTCTAACCTTGGAGGCTCTTTTTTGTGCCAGACAAACACTATCACCGTTTTTCATTATCAACGCATGATCCTTTATCACATCAACATAATAAAGGTTTACAACATAGCTTTGATGTGACATTTCAAAACCGTATATGCGCATTCTTACTGCAATTTCACTGATTTTTTCTTTAATGCAGATATACGTTTTCTCAGCAGTAACAATCTTAACTTTTCTATTAAAATATTCAAAATAATAGATATCCATTACGGGAATCGGGAGTACTGTATTGCGTTCTGACAAAAACGATTCATACCGTGTCCACAATTTCAACTGCACAAGCCGTACTGCTTCACTGATAATGGGATATAAGCTTTTCTTGGTAATCGGCTTTATCAGATAGCCGTAGGAATGTACGCGATTTATCGCCAACATTATATTTTTGCTTGTATCTGCCACATAAATTATAATTCCATATGGCGAATTTCTGCGTATTTGTGTACCAATCCCAATCCCATCACTGCCGTCTATTATCATCTCAAGAAAAATAATATCCATACTGTACCAGCTTTCCATCAATTCTTTTCCCGATGAATAAATCTTTATAAGAAAATTCTCCTTTGTAATAACTTCAAATTCCAGAAGCAGTTTTCTTAAATGTTCCCTGTCATTTTTATCATTATCACATATTGCAATCTTAATCATAAACAACCTTGCCCTTTGGAACTTCGGAACTGTTATAGAGTTAATCTTTACAGTACCTTATATGATTTTGTGTAATAAATAACAAAAAAACCCCCGAAAAATCTCGAAAGGTTTATAAAATACATCGTCTCATTTAATTTTACTGCCTTCCTAACGCTCTGTTCCCTCCTTTAGTAATCTATTATACTCCTCCCATGTAATATATCTGCCGCCCATACGTTCCAAATGTTCTGTATGAAATTGGCAGTCAATCATTAAAAATGTATTCTGTTCCAATATCCGTGCCAATCCAATCAATGCTGCTTTAGAACCATTCTCTTTCTCAGAGAACATACTTTCTCCGAAAAAGCATCTGCCAATGGAAACGCCATACAAACCGCCTGCAAGAACACCATCTTCATAAACCTCCACCGCAACAGCATATCCTGCCTGATACAGCCTAAAATATGCCTCCTCCATTTCATCCGAAATCCATGTGCCCTCATTGTACTCTCGCTTAATTCGACAGCGATGCATTGTATCCGCAAAATCCCTGTTTAATACAATCTTCATTGTATGTTTTTTCAAATATTTGCGCATTGAATGAGAAATATGTATTTCATTGGGAAAGATCACAAAACGCTCCTTAGGACACCACCATAAAATCTCCTCTCCTGGTGTGTACCAAGGGAAAATTCCGTGTGTATATGCTAACAGAAGCCGTTCTACGCACAAATCGCCCCCAACCGCCAGCAGCCCGTCAGAACGGGCACTAACCGGATTGGGAAACGATATTTCTTTTGGGTCTAAACGATAAACAGGCATACTTTATATTCTCCTAAAATCGTATCTGAAACGTGTCCTCTACTGCCGTCAAACAGCAAGCACCACCCTGCCTTAATGCACCGAACAAGATTTCGTCTACTAGAAGTGGCTTTATCTCGCTCTGAATAACACGTTCAATCTCTCTTGCGCCAAACTCAATGCTAATTCCTTTGCTTTTTACAAGTTTTTTGGCTGCGGCGTCCACTGTCAATTCCACCTGCTTCTTTAACAGCATTTTTTGCAGTTCACCTAGCTTTTTCTCTACTATCTGTTCTGCCATTTGTTCACTCATGCCATGGAATACAACAATACGGTTTAAACGGTTGCGAAACTCCGGCTGAAAGATTCGTTTCACTTCCTCCATAATTACATCCGCTTTTACATCCTGCCCTTGAAAACCGATTCCATGCTTTCCAATTCGACTTGCGCCTGCATTGGAAGTCATAATAATAATCACATTGCGAAAATCTGCTTTTCTGCCTTGATTATCCGTCAGTGTTGCATAGTCCATGACTTGTAATAGAATATTGTAGATATCTGGATGTGCTTTTTCAATCTCATCTAGCAAAAGTACCGCATGAGGATTTTTGCGCACCTCCTCGGTCAGCAGTCCGCCCTCCTCATATCCTACATAACCAGCGGGCGCACCTATTAATTTCGCCACTGTATGCTTTTCCTCGTATTCGCTCATATCAAAGCGAAGCAGCTTTATGCCTAATTCTTTTGCTAGACTTCTTGCAATTTCCGTCTTGCCAACGCCAGTAGGCCCGACAAACAACAGGCTTGCCAAGGGTTTTCCCTCCTCAAGCAGCCCTGCTCTTGAAAACTTCACAGCATTCACTACCTGTGCAATCGCTTCCTCCTGTCCGAATACGCAATTTTTTAGACGTGGTTCTAATGTTGCAAGCGCCACAGTTTCATCGCTCTCGACCACTTGCTTTGGTATATGATAGGTCTTAGATAAGATTTCGTCAATTAAAGCTTTTTCTACTTTTTGAATACCATTCTTTTCAACAGACTGCATTTCCGCCATTGGATGCAGTCGTCTGTAAGCACCTGCCTCATCAATTAAATCGATCGCCTTATCGGGCAGATAACGTTCATTGATATACTTCGCACTTACCTCAACTGCATACTCCAAAACGCCTTCCATATAGCGCACGCCATGAAACGCTTCATAAGTTTCTTTCAAGCCTTCTAATATCTGTATGGATTCTTGCATGCTTGGTTCTTTAATATCTATATTTTGAAACCGCCGCACCAGACTTTTGCTTTTCTCAAAATGCTTTTTGTATTCCTCATAAGTAGTCGCACCGATAAAGCGGACGTTCCCTGCTGCCAGATAAGGCTTGAGCATATTGGAAATATCAAAAGTTCCACCATTTACCGCGCCTGCGCCAACAATATTGTGGATTTCATCAATATACACAATCGGCTTTTCCTCATGACAGATACTGTCCATTACCCTTTTAAAGCGTTTCTCAAAATCGCCACGGTATTGCGTACCCGCAAGCAGACTTCCCAAGTCCAGCGAAAAAATTTTTGCTCCCTGTAAAGGCTTTGGCACCTGATTCTGATTTAATAACCGCGCAAGTCCATACGCAATCGCCGTCTTGCCAACGCCCGGTTCACCGATATGCAGTGGATTATTTTTTTCCTTGCGGCAAAGAATCTGCATTGTACGTTCTAATTCTTCCTCTCTGCCAATCAGCGGATTTATCCCATCTAACATATCATTTAAGCAGACTGCATACTGCTGCCAGAAACCACCCTGTGTGCCTGTCCCAACATCTTCGTCCTCCTGCCACTCCGTATCGTAAGCAGTTGTTTTCTGCCAGCCGTCCTCCTGCCAGCCATCTTCCTCCTGCCATTCACCGCCATTTGGACTTGTACTTTCCCGACTGTTGGTCTGCCACGTTTCCCTTTGCTGCTTGTTATTCTGTCCTGCTGTACTATGATGTCTGTCTTTGTTCTGCCTACCCGTACCTTTCTGATTCACACGATTTTGATAGGCAATTTCTTCATAAGCAATTGTCATTTCCTGCAAAATATCCGCCTGCTCTACACCCTGAACACGCATATAATATACAGCATAACTCTCCTCTAACAGATACATTGCCCGAATCACATGGGGCAGTTCCACCATATATTTCCCGCTGTTCTGCGCGGATTCCCAAGCATATGTCAACACAATTCCCATTCCCTGCGAAAGTTCCGGATTGCATTCCATATTTTCAGCCAACGGCTCCATATATTCATCGAGATAATTTCTTAACTGATAGTCCAGTTCCTTTATCCTTCCGCCGCAGTTCTCAAATGCCTGCGCAAAAACCTGATTCTGACAAATCACATACAGCGCCAGTTCCGGCGTTACAATATCAAATCGCGCGCTTTTTGCCATTGTAAACGCATTATTGATAATCTCCGCCACCTCTCCTGATACACGCATAAATAACCCCCAATTTGTTACCGTCGCTCCTTGCCAAACGGCAACTCCTATTTCACATTCTCCCCAATAAAACACAGCCTTATAATGCCGCCTCTTAATGCAACTTCTAAGCACAGCCTTAAAAGCAGTTCTTCCTAATGGTACTTCTAAAGTACAAGCACTTCCCCTGCGGCATTTACCGCTCCTCAATCGTTAATCGAAATGGAAAACCTTCCTGTCTTGCCCGCGCCATAGCTGTCTGTACCTTCGTCATTGCGATATCATATGGATACGCACCGACTGCCGCTTTGCCGCTATTATGCACCATTAGCATTAATCGCTCTGCTTCTGGTTCGTTTTTATGAAAAATATCCATTAGAATCTCCACAACAAATTCCATTGATGTAAAATCGTCATTATGCATAATCACTTGATAATGTTTCGGCTCCCTTATGTTTATCCGTGTCTTTTCTCTTGTTTCCCCCTGTATGGACATCGCTTTCTACCTCATGTTTCATCTATATAACGCACCAAAATCCATTAATATTTTACCACTTAATTATGATAAAGTCACTGTTTTTTTACAAATAATTTCACAGACATAATACAGTTTATGTAACAGTTCAGATAACCCATTGAACTGTTACGTATCCAGCCATTGGAAATCGCTTCGCGATGGGCTGGATACCTCCAACCACTACATTTTATTACGGAGTTGTTTCCATTTTCTTCCATAGAAAGTCTTGCCGGAATATCTGCAATTATTCCAATCTACCATATTTTTTTATAAAGCTTTCGGAATAGCGCATAGCATCAAAATATGAATGATTAGGATAACATTCCCCTAATACCCATTTCCCGTGCATTGCCTTAGGAAGATTATGTATTCCGTACAACAGTTTATAGGCACGGGCTTTTCCGTCAAAATCGTGCAGACTTTTTTGTACCTCCAACAAAAAATATTGCAAAAGCTGGTGAATTTTTGCCTCATGCTCTTTATCCGGCATAAATATATCTTTGCAGTTTAAAATATCTTCCTTTTTCTGTAAAATTCTCTGATAATGGGGGCAATTGCCTCTTTTACACAACGCCGTAAATTCTTTCCAGAACTGCTTGGAGCAGTCATTACCCTTTCGTTCTTCTGCAATCATATCAAGAACAGACAGCCAAAAGTCCACTTCCCGCAGCAGTTCTTTGCGTTCGCCAATCCGCCCAAAACCACTGCGTCCCCCACCTTTTCGATACATAATGCCAATATCCAGTATCCAATAATATATACTTTGTTCCATTTACATAGTCACTTCCCGCAACAGCCCCAACATTTCATTCTCTTGCACTTTCCTTAATGCTTCTTAACAATTACTTGGCATTTCTTTACACATTTTGGTTTAGAATCGCCATTACATGAGCATCCTCCATTTTCTGAAAATTATGATTTTCATAGTATTCCACTAGCGGCGTATTCTCTGCATGAAGCATTAAATATAAATAATCCTTATATTTCTCCTTTACCTGCGCCAATAGCTGCGTGCCGATTCCTTTTCCTTGATAGTCGGGATCAATCAACAGATAATGAACATAGGCTGTTAGCTCACCATCATCAATTGCATTAATCAATCCGACCAAACGCTCCTTATCCCATGCCGTGATAACCGTTTCACAATTTCCCAGTGCCTTAACTAAACGTTCTGGATAATTTGCCGAAATCCAATGAACAGACTGAAATAATTCTTGTATCTGCTGTTGCGTATAGTTTCTTGTGTCTGTATATGTAATTTCCATACCTTTATTCCTTTCATGCTATTTCAAATTATATTTATTATCATATGCCAGAGATTTCAGTATGTCAATTGATTCTTTGCTTTCAAACATTCGTTTGTTATAACGGAGTTCCATTATATTGTCAGAATATTGTCAGAAATAAATTGTAGTGAAAATGAGGAAAAGGAAATATATATCAGGCATTATTAAAGATTATGGAATCCAAAATCAATCAAATAAAAGAGAAAATGAAACGAGAAGTTTCTAAAAATAATGCCATCTGCAAAGAAGATAATCTTGACATAGTCCACTATACCTGTGATTATCTTCTTTGCAAATGAACATTTATACGGCGTCCTTGTCACAAGTGATTTCTGAACAGTTTCTAAGGTGTTTAGCATGGATTATAATAGACTAATGACATTGGACGCGGACAGTATCTAGTATCTACAGTTCGGTCTTATCAAACAGCTACATATCAAGTTATAGCAGCCTTTCACATTTTGTTGTAAAACATACCATACTATCGCTGCATACCCTCGCAAACTTTATCTTCCGTTTTTATTTATCTATTGACAGTCTTTCTAATTATACGTTTTGCAATAATAATCCCCATATGCGATTCCGTCATTTCCAATCATTTGGTTGTTGGTGGGATGAAATCCTACGATTTCTAATGCTGCCCTGCGTTCTTCTGCCTGTGGAATCGCTTTTGTCGCAACTCCAATACAACCAAACAATTCTGGCAGTTGCGGCACAATCAGTTCCAAAATACAAATTATCTTGTCTTTTTTCTCCCAATCACTCCTTAAATCCAAACGCAATATCGCATATTGATTAAAAGCATCTGGATTCAAGTCGTTTTTAGAGCCCCTACGAAATGCTTCGATTGTACCAATTGGCTCTGTACTTTGCTTATCCACAACTGCCCAGCGCACGAAATACCCCTGTTCATACGAAAACAGCCAAAAATCAACTGCCTGCTGCATTCGTTCCAACGTTTCATAATAAAATGTATCCCCATTACAATTGTCAGAATTAAAAAGCGCAACTGCCTTGGTATCGGAATAAACCCGCAGCAGTGCTTGAGTATCCTTTTCTTTGTCAATTGCCCGCAAAAGGAAATTTTCGTTTTCTAATATTGGAAATTCTTTGTATACGTCTTTATGCATTTGTTTACCTCCTTGCAATCGTTTTCCACTATAACATCCCGGCTTTTAGAAACTGTTCTAAAATATTATGGCATACTATATACGACATCTGTATGTCATAATTTCGCATAATTATACTGAGGGCGTAGGAAGGAAACGCAGCGGTGTCTACAGTGAGCGACAGCAATGCCATGCCAGTACAAAAGGCAGGTACATATTGCTCGATTATTTATGCACTGCCGTACAAATAACAAGTACAACGTCATCTATTTCGAAATTGCTGTACTTGTCTGTGCATATAAAAGAATCAATTCTTCTGCGGAACGAATCAAACGATCACGGATATGCGGCGGTTCTAAAACCTCTACATTTTTTCCCAATGACATAAGAACACCAATCCACCACTGTTCTGACTCTACGATATGCACTTCCAATATAGCGCTGCCGTCCGCTTTCTGCTCTATCACATAGCCATTGAGATATTCTTTGATTCGATGGACTGCGTCTGCTTGACAAGCCAAACGTACTTTTGTTGTTTTTGTTGTCTGACGTGATAAAATATCACATTCTTTGGCTATCTCCTCCGCTTTCCTATGCTGTTTAGAAAAAGGCTTTTCCAACACGTCAACCTCGCCCATGCGCACAAGTTTATAAGTTCTGTAATCTTCCTTTTCAATATTGTAAGCCAATAAATACCATGAATACCATTTATAAATTACGACAATCGGCTCTACTTCATGCTCCCTGGTTTCCCCATTGTTATTCGTATAGGAAAAACGCAGTACTTTTTTGCAGATTACAGCATTTTGCAGGAATTGCAGCAGGTTTTCCCCGCCTTCGCGCAATACGGAAAAATCCAAAATCAAACCCATATTTTCACTGGGTGAAATGGCTGTTATTTTTTCCAAAGCTGTTCCTACCTGCGTATTATTGGTAACCGTTTTCAGCCCCCGTAGCGCTGTCGCAATATAAGAATAATCTTCCTTTGATGCCAACTGATTATTCATGCGAAAACTGTCCAATATCTCATAGCCGCCGTTGCTGCCTGTCAGCGCAGTAATGGGAATCCCTGCTTGACACAGCAAGTCGATATCTCGCTGTATTGTCCGCACAGACACTTCAAACCGCTGTGACAAAGCAGATGCCGACGTTCTGCCATGATTCAGCAAATATAATGTCATCGCATAAAGTCTGTCCTGTTTCATAGCCAAATTGTCCCTTCTATACCTAAATAAACCCTTGCAATTCAAAATCAAGGCAGTCAAATGCTTCTATTTTTTCCCAGTCTTTTTCCAAGCAAATTTCATCAATCTGCTGTGCTTTATACAGTTCCTCCAATGAAGAAAAGTTATATTCGCCGCTTCGATCGTATCTGCCAATTCTTTGGAATGAACAGTGATCGTTATAAATAATAATCATATAATCTCTGCTGTTTATCCGTAGAGTCAATTCTGCTTCCCAACCGTTTTCTATGCTTCGGTTTAACAGTGTTTTTATTGTTTCAAAACTGTATTGCGCCATTTCTTCCTCCGTAATTATTACATAGCTTGCAGCTTCTTCTGGTTAATTCTGGAGCATTATTTTTGTTACAGAACCCTGCTTTCTTTATTGGTTTGCATCGTAGTTTTGCACAAATGTGTCTATATTAGAATAATGTTTTACCTGTATACCTGCCTTTTCATACTCTTTTTGATATGCAGATAAAATATCATCATATGCCTTTGCTGTCTTTTGTAAATCTTGTGCATTGTAGCCTGTTAGTGCATTATATCTGCTAATACTCACTTCTCTGCTGATTTCTGATAACATTTCATTGAAACTAAGTAAACTCATCAATGCAAGATGTCTATTTCCCGTTGCAGCAGCTACATACATCTTATTTCGCCAATTGGAATACATTTCCTCATAAGTACCAATTATTGAATCCGCACTTACTGGTTTCTTCGGTGTTGTAACGTTTTCGCTTACTTGATGAAATACGGCTATTGTTTCCTTTATCAGTATGGTTAAATGCTCTTTTACAGATGCAGACGAATCCGCTGTTATTACTTTTTCTATTATATCGCAAAGATTTTTGGGTCTGATCTGCATTGCATTCAACTCCTCATAAGCACGTTTTACTCCGTAATGAAAATACTGTTTGTTAAGCATTGCGATTGCATTTTCAATACAATAAATAGCTTTTCCTGCACTTTCTAATATTTCTAATTTATCATCGGAAATAATAGTCATTGCATAGTAGTGTTCTGCCTCTTTTAAAAACTTTTCTGCTTTTGTATAATCTTCCTCTGAAAAAGACGCTGATAGAATATCATTTGCCATTTGCCGCAGCGTATCCAGTTTTTGTTTGTATTTTTCATCTGCGCAATATACGATTTTGGCATCCATCAGTTTGGAAATATTGGGATGGTTATATTGGGCATCATTTTGTAATTGTTCCCAATTGGTGCAGTAGAGATCATGTCCGACTTGTAAGTCGTCTTGTATAAAAGAACAGCTTAATTGCCAGCCTCTGTCATCATTGATTAAAATAAGCAAATCTAAATCGGACTTTTCATAAAAGTCACCTGTTATAAATGAACCGTATATTCCGATTAAGGCTAGAGAGTTTGGACATACGATTTTAGCTTTTTTAACTATGGATTCTATTATTTTTTGGTTTCTTTCTTCTAAATAATTCATTGCTGATTTCCCCTTATTTTCATATTTTTATACTTTCTTTTTATTTTATCAAAGACCGAAGATTAGTACAAGGTGGGAGAATAATTATAAGTAAATTCACTATAAAAGACGTTTATAATTTCCAAAATCAATACCAATTTTCCGATATACTATTTGCATCAATTGAGCGTGCGGCAATATATTGCGGGAAAACTACATTCATAAATGCTACAGATACAAATATATTATTGTCTTCTAACACCTTCCATATTGTACTTGCAAATTCTTCTGGTGCGGAATACTTGTACATTATGCCCACAACCTTCTATCAACACCATTTGCATATTCGGTGTCAAAAGATTTTCTGCAGTAACAGTTCAGGTAGGTCTGCGCATTTACTGCGCTGACCGTAATAAAATGTAG
>CBCOYO010000120.1:852-10597 GCA_965114465.1 uncultured Lachnospiraceae bacterium | reverse complement strand
CGATTTCCAATGGCTGGATACGTAACAGTTCAATGGGTTATCTGAACTGTTACGATATAATCAAAAAATAGCTGTGTACTGCTGCGGCATAAGTAAAGAGAGGAGAACGAACGAAATGGAAAAAGTGACACAAGATATTTTAAATATTGGAGTAAATGACAGGGATATTACGCTGTTCGAGGGACAGTATACTGTGGAAAACGGAATGGCATATAATTCTTATGTAATATTGGACGAGCAGACGGCGATTATGGATACAGTAGATCCGCGTGCAACAAAGGAATGGCTTGCAAATGTTAAGGAAGCGCTTGGTGGCAGAAAGGCGGATTATCTAGTAATACAACATATTGAGCCTGACCATGGCGGGAGTATTTTGCAGCTAATGGAATTATTTCCGGATATGAAACTCGTTGGCAATGCAAAGACATTTCCGATGTTGGCGCAGTTTTTTGACGTAAACACGGAAGGGAAAATGGTTGTGGTAAAAGAGGGTGATACGCTTTCTTTGGGAAAACATACATTACAGTTTTTTATGGCGCCAATGGTACACTGGCCAGAGGTTATGGTAACATATGATCAGGCAGATAAAGTATTGTTTAGCGCTGACGGATTCGGCAAATTCGGCACACGCGATGCAGAGGAAGATTGGGCGTGTGAGGCAAGAAGATATTATATTAATATTTGCGGCAAATATGGTGCACAGGTACAGGCGCTGTTGAAAAAAGCTTCCACATTGGAAATCAATACAATTTGCCCGCTGCATGGGCCAGTGTTAACAGAGAATCTTGCTTATTATATTGAAAAATATATGATATGGAGCAGCTATCAGCCAGAAGATGAGGGTGTGGTAGTTGCGTATGCATCCGTGCATGGTCATACAGCGAAAACAGCGGAGAAATTTAAGGAGATATTGGAGGCAAAAGGAGCAAAAAAGGTAGTGCTTTTTGATTTATGCCGTGATGATATTCATGAAGCAGTGGAAGATGCTTTTCGGTATAGCCATTTAGTGCTTGCAGCGGTTACATATGATGGCGGTGTATTCCCAGCAATGGAGAATTTCCTAAATAAACTTAAATCTAAGAACTTTCAGAAACGTACGGTCGGTATTATTGAAAACGGTTCATGGGCTCCAATGGCAGGCAAAACCATGAAATCAATGTTAGAAGGATTGAAAGAACTAACAATATTAGAACCAGTAGTGACGGTGAAATCCGCACTGAAAGCAGAGAATCTTCCGCAGCTTGAAGCATTGGCAGAGCGTGTGTTGGCGTAATTATACTAAGGAACGGTTAATAAATTACGCATAACAATTACTGGTCACAAGTAATTCCTAAATGTAAGAATAATTGTTTGTGAGTATAGTTAAGCAGGGCAGTTGTAGACAGAAATAACTGTTCTGCTTTTTTTTACATAATTTTCCAGTTTCTCGTTGACATATACTTGATACGGGTATATACTATACCTATAAAAATTAGGAGGATAACCCAAATGAGTACAAAAAACACTAACAAACTTGACACCAGCAACGATCTAACACAACAAATCAATGATGAGGAAGACTTTAACGAATCTGTGCAGACACATAAGCACAAAAAGCGTTCTGGGGAGGAGCAGAGAAGTCTTGAAAACCGATTAAGCCGTATTGAGGGTCAGGTGCGTGGGATTAAGCGCATGATCGAGCAGGATGCTTACTGCATTGATGTACTTGTGCAGGTGGCAGCCGTAAACGCCGCACTTAACAGTTTCAGCCGTGTACTGCTTTCCGAACATATTAGAACCTGTGTAACACAGGATATTAAAGAGGGAAAAGACGAAACAATCGAAGAATTGCTTGCAACATTACAGAAATTAATGAAGTAATCCAATCGAAGTATTGAAATCCTAAAATGGGAAATGCTATTTGTAGTATAGAAATAATTCCTAAGTAACAACAGTGAATAATTGATTGGTATGCGTGCAAAGCACGCTGGGGGTATAAAATGGAACAATATGTTGTAACGGGAATGAGCTGTGCTGCGTGTAGTGCGCGTGTGGAAAAAGCAGTATCGAAACTTTCAGGGGTGGAAAGCTGCTCTGTCAGCCTTTTAACAAATTCAATGGGTGTGCAGGGCAGCGTAAGTCCTGCAGAAATTATAAAAGCAGTAGAAGAAGCTGGATATGGCGCTTCTCTTAAAAGCAGTGCCGCTTCTAGGCAGACGCAAGGGCAGGCGGCAGAACAAGAAGAATTGCTCCGTGATAAAGAAACACCCGTTTTAAAACGCAGACTTTATTATTCCATTGGCTTTTTAATCGTACTGATGTATTTTTCAATGGGACATATGATGTGGAATTTTCCCGTTCCGCAGTCGTTAGCCGAGAATCATATCGCAATGGGATTGATACAGTTGCTGTTGACGATTGCCGTAATGGTGATAAATCAGAAATTTTTTATCAGCGGTTTTAAAAGCTTGTGGCACCGTGCGCCGAATATGGATACGCTTGTGGCATTAGGCTCTACGGCAGCGTTTGGATATAGCACATATGCGTTGTTTGCCATGACACAAGCACAGCTTACAGGCGATTATGCGGCAGTTATGGATTTAATGCACGAGTTTTATTTTGAGTCTGCTGCAATGATTTTAACACTGATTACAGTAGGAAAAATGTTGGAAGCGCATTCCAAAGGGAGAACTACGGATGCACTCAAAGGATTAATGAAAATTTCGCCGAAAACCGCAACGATTATCCGAAATGGTATGGAAACGGAAGTAGGAATTGCAGAGGTATCCAAGGGCGATATTTTCGTGGTAAGACCGGGCGAAAGTATACCGGTAGATGGTATTGTACTGGAAGGCAGCAGCGCAGTGAATGAGTCAGCTCTGACTGGTGAAAGCATCCCCGTTGACAAAAACAGTGGTGATAAAGTATCGGCGGCGACAGTGAATCAGTCTGGATTTATTCGCTGTGAAGCGACACGGGTCGGAGAAGATACAACACTGTCGCAGATTATTAAAATGGTAAGTGACGCCGCGGCAACGAAAGCACCGATTGCAAAGGTAGCAGATAAAGTTTCCGGCGTATTTGTTCCGGCAGTAATTGCAATTGCCGCAGTTACAATATTTGTATGGCTTTTGGCAGGGCAGTCAATTGGCTTTGCGCTTGCAAGAGGAATATCCGTTCTTGTAATTAGCTGCCCATGTGCACTGGGGCTTGCGACACCCGTTGCGATTATGGTAGGAAACGGCATGGGTGCGAAAAATGGCATAATGTTTAAGACTGCCGTTTCGCTGGAAGAAGCCGGCAAGGTGACAATTGTTGCACTTGATAAGACGGGAACTATTACCAGCGGCGAACCCAAAGTGACAGATTTAATACCTGCAAAAGATATTACGGAGGAACAACTTATAACGTTTGCCTACGCATTAGAGCAAAAAAGTGAGCATCCTTTGGCAAAAGCTGTTTTGGAATATGCCAAGGAAAAAGGAATAACAGCGCAGGAAGTGACAGATTTTGCGGCACTCGCTGGAAATGGTCTAATGGCAAAACAGGGAAAAGATATTCTTTACGGTGGAAATGCCGCTTTTATCCATACAAAAGCGGAGATATCGAAGGAATTTCTAAACCGCTCACAGCAGCTATCTGAACAAGGAAAAACACCGCTATTTTTTGCACGAAATCATCAGCTTGTGGGAATAATCGCTGTTGCGGACGTGATAAAAGAGGACAGTCCAAGCGCAGTAAAGGAATTGCAAAATATGGGGATTCGTGTTGTAATGCTGACAGGTGATAATGAGCGGACAGCAAAGGCAATTGGCGCACAGGCTGGCGTTGATGAAGTAATCGCTGGTGTACTGCCTGACGGCAAAGAAAGCGTAATCCGTGCCCTAAAGGAAAAAGGAAAAGTTGCTATGGTTGGCGATGGCATTAACGATGCACCAGCACTAACAAGAGCTGATATTGGCATTGCTATTGGTGCAGGGACGGATATTGCTATTGATGCCGCAGATGTTGTATTAATGAAAAGCAGATTAAGCGACGTTCCCGCAGCGATCCGCCTAAGCCGAGGGACACTGCGCAATATTCATGAAAATTTATTCTGGGCATTTTTCTATAATGTAATTGGAATCCCACTGGCAGCAGGCGTTTGGTATCCAATTTTCGGCTGGTTATTAAATCCTATGTTTGGCGCAGCAGCAATGAGCCTGTCAAGTTTCTGCGTTGTGACAAATGCGCTTAGACTAAACCTTTTGGATATTCATAATCCAGCAAAAGACAAAAACTTGCACAAGGCGAAAAGGAAACCAGAGCCAGCCACTATGATAGAGAATAACCAGCCAGAGCAAGGAAGCAATTATTTAGAAAACACAATGCAAAACAATTATAATATAGAAACCAATAAAAATATAGAAAGCAGCAATAATATAAACAACAATCAATTACAGTTGGAGGGAAATGAAATGACAAAGACATTAAAAATTGAAGGAATGATGTGCGGGCACTGTGAGGCAAGAGTAAAGAAATGCTTAGAAGCGCTAGAGCAGGTAACACAGGCACAAGTCAGCCACGAAGCAGGCACAGCCATAGTCAGCCTGTCCGCTGATATTTCCGATGAAGCACTCACCAAAGCCGTTGAAGAACAAGACTATAAAGTGCTTGCAGTAGAATAAAAGCGACAGATCAGTTACAATTTAAGATTTTGCGCTTCTTGTAAAATTTGTAAGGAAACGCAATCATTAAGATGCATAAAAGCAGGGATGCTCTGGCTTTGTAAAGAGTCAGAGCATCTTTTGGAAAGGATTTTAATAAATTTAAAAATTACATAGATATTCTTCTTAAATAGGTTTCCTTATCAATTGATTTATGCTATAATCTTAATAATTTCTAAAAAACAAGCCCCAGTGATTATAACACATAGGAGAGAAGAATCAGATGCATACAAAAAATACGATTTTAGTAGTAGACGACGAGGAAATGATCAAAAGAAAATTGGTGGATGTGATAGCGGGAGAGTATGACGTAATGGAAGCCTCAAACGGCAAAGAAGCATTAGAGCTGTTAACAGAGCATTTGAATGAGATAGCAGTGATTGTGCTGGATTTGGTGATGCCCGTTATGGACGGCTTTGCATTTATGGAGGAATTTCGCAAACATGAGGAATATGAAAATATTCCTGTTATTGTTGCGACTTCCAACGAGGACGAATATTCTGAGAAACGCTGTTTAGAGGCAGGTGTATGGGATTTTGTAATGAAACCCTACAATCCTGTCTTGTTGCGGTTTCGAATTAAAAACGCAGTAGAGAAAAGTCGCATGATTATGGCAGAGCGGGATTCTGTGACAGGACTTTACTCCAAATATAAGTTTTATCGTTCTGTGCGGCAGATGCTTTCCGAAGCAAGCGATCAGACATTTGCCTTTATCCGTTTTGATATTGACCGTTTCAAAATGATCAACAATTTTTACGGCATTAAAGAAGGGGACAAAGTATTAAAAAGCATTGCGTCAGAATTGCGTCGCATAGAAACCGTGTTTGACAATTTTATTTATGGCAGGCTTGAAAATGACGTATTTGCGGTTTGTATGCCGTTTAAGGAAGAAAATATTGATTTGCTTGCAAATGCGTTGCAGATTAATATGAAAAAAGTTAACAAGGATTACAACATTAAAGTTTCATGCGGTGTTTACGTTATTAAAGATTATAATATGGACGTGTCGGAGATGTATGACAGGGCATTTCTGGCAGCAAAAAACTGCAAAGGCAAGTTTGTGCAGAGCGTGGCGTATTATGACGAAAGTATGATCGAAAATATGCGTCAGGAACAGTTTATTATTAATGAAGTAAACAAGGCGCTTGAAGAAGAACAATTTGAAGTATATTTACAGCCAAAGATTAATTTAGTAACCGATCGTTCCTACGGTGCAGAAGCGCTTGTCCGCTGGATTCATCCTCAGCGTGGCATGATTTCGCCGGGTGAATTTATTCCAATTTATGAGAGAAACGGTATTATTGGAAGGCTGGATTATTATATGTGGAGTCACGTGTGCAAGCTGCTTCGTAAGTGGCTTGACGAGGGGAAAAATCCCAATCCGATTTCTGTGAACGTGTCGCGTGTAAATATATATAATCCGCGGCTGGTGGAGATTTTCAAGAAATTAATTACAGAGTATCAGATTCCGGCACATCTGCTTAATCTGGAATTGACAGAAAGTGCGTTTATGGAAGACCAAAATCTGGTTATGACAACAATGAGTAAACTCCATAAGCTTGGCTTTAAAATTATGATGGACGATTTTGGCAGCGGTTATTCGTCCTTGAACGTGCTGAAAGATATGGAAGTGGATTATCTAAAAGTGGATATGAAATTCTTGCAGCAAGATCAAGGATTTAACGGTAAAGGCGAGAAAGTGCTGACATCGGTTATCAGAATGGCGAAATGGCTGCACCTGCCTTCGATTGTAGAGGGTGTTGAAACAATGGAGCAGGTTGATTTCCTAAAATGTATTGGTTGTGAATACGCACAGGGCTATTATTATGCAAAGCCTATGCCAATTGCAGATTATGAAGCGTTTATTGCCCATGAGGAAGAAATGGGTGCAAAAATCGGTGCAAACGATAATACAGGAATTGTCGGAGAATTGTGGAATACGCGTTCCAGTGTCAGTCTGTTTTTTGATATGTTGGATGTACCAGTTGCAATTTATGAGTATCGAAAGGATAAATTAGAGCTGCTTCGTTCTAACAGCAAATATGATACGGTTATCGGATTGGAAGGGGAACTTGATGAATCAGAGCGTGACCGCCGCATGGAGGAGGAACGGCTGATTTTGCAGGAAGCGTTTGAAAAGCTTGCAGTCGGTGATTTCTGTGAACCAATGGAGTATGAAATCAGTGATGATATTTGGTATCGCATGACAGCAAAGATGATTGGCAAGCGCGGAGATACAATGATAATGATGGTAACTTACAACGATATCAGCAACTATAAATAAGAAGAAATAAGGCATAACACATACGAATATAAGTTCTTACGCGTATTGCAAAAAGGTAAGACTGCTTGTAATAAAATTTGCTTTTTTTGACAAAAATGTATTTACAGTTGACAAAAACAATAGTATAATAAGGAAATAGATGCGGTGAACAAGCTGTAAAATATTTAAAAAGACCAAAAAGGAGGAATTTTTAGAAACTGAAAATTTTGTAAAAAATAAGCAAATATACTCAAAGTCCAGAGGATTTGCTTATGCTGACGTTATAGAAGTCGAAAATATCGAGAAAAAACCAACGCAAGTTGAAATAGTCTTGTTAATTATAGGGTAGAATCTTGATGGTAACATTTGGACAATGGTTAAGCCCAAGAACTAAGGGCAAATGAAATATTAAATAAAATTTAGGAAAGGAAAAGCTATTTAGATGAAAACCAGTAACTATAATTCGTGAGAATATAGCAAATCATCTAGCATATATTTGTATATGTTTTTAGTAGCAGCGTGACATTCGATGATCAAGTACATGATAAGTGAATCAGAAAACAAAATTATGGAGTTTTTATGGGATCAGGAAGATGGCAAATATTTTAATGAAATTATGACATATCTGAATACCAAGTATGACAAAAATTGGAAAAAGCAGACAGTAAATACTTTTATTAAAAGATTGACAGACAAAGGCTTAATTATTTCCAAGGTAAGCAAGGGAAGCAATAAGCAGTATTTCCCTGCCATCAGCTATAATGAGTTTAAGAAGGGCGAAGCAGAGTCTATGCTGAACCAGCTTTATCAAGGTTCTGTATTCTCATTCTTGTCTGCGCTGACAGGTGGTAAAAAGATTGATTCGGAGGTTGCGGAGAATCTTAAGAAAATATTAGAGGAAAAATAAATGCCACTATTATTAACAATGACGTTATGCGGCAGTGTTGGTACTCTTATTTATTTTATTTTAAGTCCTTTGACAACGCGGTTTTTTTCATTACAATGGAGAAGAATATATCTTATTTGCTGTATTTTATGCTATTTAATACCTTTCCCTTGTATTTTGACACAGTATAAAAATTGGATTTATAAAATATTTACACGGTTTCTGTCACAGGAAACCGTGGGTGATCCAGCATTTGTTGATATAACGAATAATGCACTTCAAGTAACAGAACATGGGATGTATATGCGTCATGCTTTGGTGTATCTGTTTTTTGCTGGTGTGTTGATAATTGGTACTATTATTTTTGTATATTATACGCGTAAATATTATATGTTTAGAAAGTTTTTTCAGAACAATACAAATGTGATTGCAGATGAAAGAGAGCAAGAAATAATTCAAGCATATATTTCTAAGAATAATATTGGTAAGAGTATTCGCGTATATGAATACAGTGATGAGCGTGTAACGCCTATCACAATGGGAGTAATAGAGCCAATTATTGTTTTGCCTAAAATGGATTGGACAAAGCAGGATTTAGAGTTTGTGATGGAACACGAAGTAACGCATATACGGCAGAAGGATAATTTTATTAAATTTTTAGCGATAGTTGTAGCAGTGCTAAATTTTTATAATCCGTTAGCGTTTTATCTGCTAAACAAATGGGAAGAAGTGGCAGAAATGACGTGTGACAGTAAGGTATTAGCAGGAAAATCACAAGAAGAAATAAGCCGATACGGAAATTTGATTATCGACTTAGCAACCATGAAAGCTAAAAAAAGAATATTCCCTATATTGGGGTTAAGTTTAAATTTCCAGAAAAAAGCGATGGAGGAAAGGATACATACTATGAAAAAAGAAGTAAAAAAAGAGGGACTATTGAAAAAAGCATTAGGAATTGGAACATTGGGAGTGGCACTGTTTGTTTCGTCGTTGCCAGTAATGGCTTATAGCCCAAAAAAGGCGGCACATTTAGAAAGGGTATCAGATAAAATTTTACTAATGGGGGAATATACTGACATTAGTGATGATGAATATATAGATGTTCCTGTTGGCAATGATGATGAATGGGTATTGGTTGATGAGTTAGGAAAAGTTATTGCTACATATAAAAAAGACGCTGAAATACCTTACCTTTTTTGCAATCATGAATATAAGAACTATACAGCATATGCGCATACAAGTTTAGATAATGGTGGCTGTATTGTTGATTTATATAAAGCTAATAGATGTGATAAATGTGGCGATTTTAATATAGGAGAATTAATTAGCACTACAACTTATACAAAGTGCCCACATTAATAGGATTTTTGAGTAAATAGTGTTTGATATTTAGGCTCTTATGAATGCAATCCAGGGATGCCGTAATCTAATCAATAAATACTACTTAATTAACGTTTTCAGGGATTTGTTCTTATGGCATGGCAGCATATAGAATTAGGTATACTGTGAATTTTATGTGTATATTTTGTTTAAGTTGAAAATGTTATTTTATACTTACGAACGATTAGATTTTTCTTCCTGTACAGTATATTTTGTCCGATTATGTAATTTGGATAGTACAAAAAATTGAAAAATCTTAACGTTTGTTAGTATATATCTATGAATCGTAAAATCTTTCGCTGTGCGGCTATCCAACTACTCGGTAAATCTTTTGCTGTGTAGTAAAGTAAAAAAATTTACAAAACAGCGATATTTGTTTTGCGACAGTAAAGATTTATTCATGATTTTTCATGTTTAAATATTCTGCTAAAATAAATTAACTAGAACAAAAAAGTCAGAAAAAATAAGATTTGGCAGGAACACATACGGATAGTGATAAATGGATATGGGAGAGAGTAAAATCTATTTCAT
>CBCOYO010000120.1:0-842 GCA_965114465.1 uncultured Lachnospiraceae bacterium | reverse complement strand
ATACTTTAATATACTATTTGCGTCAAATGCATTGTAATATAAAATACATGCGTTGAGATATAAAATACTTGCTGATTTTGAAACACAAGCAAAGATAAAATATTGATAGTTACAAAAGTTTGGGAGAAAAGGAAACAATGGTTTATAAAAAGTGGTTTATAAAAAATGGCTTAACTTTGAAAGTATGGCCTTGAATACATGTTTCTAATTTTTCTCAAAGATATAATTCCTTGTAGTTTTGCTATATCCAAGAAAAGAATACGTGGGTGGGTATTCCTTCTTGTGGCTTACTATGGAGTGAATTATTTTATTTAGCATGCATATAATTCCAAATAAAAACTTTACATAAGAAGCATTGCGCTAAAATACAAGAAACTTTAACTTGTTGAATAAATGTAAATTTGGTGTTGGGTGAAGGATTGAAATATGGTTTCGATTCTATTGAATTTACTTTATGAAACGCAAGTAAAGACGAAATTTAGATTAATAATTAAAAAGTGAATAAGGTTGTTTATACAAAAGCATAGTATCTTATAGGCAGCGTCAACATTTGCCTATAAATTGTTTGAAATCAAGTAAAAGAATGCGATAAGCAGTGCCTTTTTTAGAAAGTTTATATCATATGAAATCTTAACGAAACAGGGGAAATTATTCTGTGACAGAGAAACAAGAGAAATTATCTTGTGACCGCGAAACAGTGAAATTATTCTGTAACAGAGAAACAGGAGAAAGTATCTTGTGACAGTGTAACGGTGAAATTATTCTGTGATAGAGAAACAGGAGAAAGTATCTTGTGACAGCGAAACAGTGAAATTATTCTGTGATAGAGAAACAGGAGAAAA
>CBCOYO010000119.1:0-10648 GCA_965114465.1 uncultured Lachnospiraceae bacterium | reverse complement strand
ACATTCTGCGGGAGGTGTGCCATCTTTATCTAGTATTTGTAAGACATTATTAATACAAAATGGTAATGAGGAAGCCTTTCCGCAGATAAATTCATTTTTCAGTGCTATAAATGCAAATTTTCGCTCCTCTGATTCATAGTGTAAATTTTTGCAGAGATGTATATAATTATTTAAGAGGAGCGAATATGCTTTGTAATTGTATTTGACATTTATTTTACTGCTTTGTATCTTTTGTAAAGCAGTTTTGCATAAAGAATATGCTTCTTTTTCTTGTTTTAAATCATGCAATATAATACAAAGATTATTAATTATTACTGTTTCATTTCTCCTTGGGATATGATGAAATGTTTTGTTATTAAAGCTGCCAAAACAAGAAAAAAGTTCTTTGAGTTTCTCAAGTGCTTGTAGGGGTGTTATTTCCTCAAGGTGTTTAGCTATAATAGTATGGTGTAATTCGATTACCTGTTTATTTTCGGGAATTTGTATATCTAGGCTGCTTTTTAATTTGTCTAATATTTTTTCTCCTTCTTGGTATCTGTTACGCATAATTAACCGATCCAGTTCATCCCTTAATTCCATTACTTCAAATGAATTTGTAATGACATATCCATTATATCGTCCTTTTTCAATACCAAGTTTTTTCATAAGTTTTTCAAAAGTTTTTTTATTTGGCGACACTTTCCCTGTTTCAACACGGGAAAGCGATTCAGGATTGCGGTAAATGCCTTCTGCAAGTTTTTCTTGCGTTAGTCCTTGCGCAATGCGTTCAGAACGGATAAATTCGTAATCTAAATGGTATGTCCTTTGGTAACATTTATGGAATAGAGAATCCGTTGGATACCATTTCGGAGCATTATGTTCCCATAAAAAAGTTAATATTTCACAATATTTTGTCCATTTATTTCGTTCGGGAGTAATTCCAAGCTGTTCGCCTGCTTTCACAATACGATTTAATAGAGGAAGCATATAATATAACATTGTATTTTTCCGCAGTACTTCGATGGCTTTTTCGCATAATGCCAGTACTTGCATATATTCTCCTTCTTGGTAGAAAACAGCAGTAAGCAGCCATATGCATTTGCTATAGAGTTTGGCGTATTCCTCATTAATAAAGTGTTGATCAATATATTTTAAACATATTTGCAGATTATTTTTTATATCAGATTTTTGTTCCAATTTCATTCGCTCTAATGCAAGTATGTTTTCCATTTCTATTTCAGAAATCAAATAATCTTCAATATTTTCATAAGAGAAATTGGGCAGGGTAGTGTGTACTGCTTCTTTTAAATATTCGATAGCACCTGTTATATTTTTATTAATGTAATAATATAGGCTTGCCTGCATACGACAGTGATACATTTTGTCAATCTTACTTCGTGATGGATATTTTTGAAGGATTTGGGTGGCACGTTCCCGTTTCTTCTTTAAAATGGTAGTTTCCAATAAGTCGCGCACACGCACCATTTTATAGTTGTCAGCATTTATTATGATTTCCAGTTTGTCTGGCGATTTTCCAAGACGTTGTAATAAAATATCCAGCATTAATATATCAGGCATACATTGGTCGGTTTCTATTTCGAATAGTGTCTGTTCGGAACATATACCATATGCGAGTTTATTTCGGGTAATTGTTTTGCTGTTTTTTCGAGCCTCTTGTATTAGGCTTCCTAATGTACGATAACTCATTTCGAACTCCTATTAATCTGCGGAAGCAGCTATTTCTCTTAGTTTCTTACAGTGTCATTATAGCATAAATATTTCTTTGTATATATACGAAAATGCAGTACGAACACACAAAATAACAATAATTGTTGCAAAGAACGATAACAATTAGAAAGAACATTTACTTATGTAATTGTATTTATGGATATAACAGATAGTTCTTTTGCATTTTTGCTAATATATCATTAAATCGGAATGACAAACAAGAATACTAACTGTTGCTTAGAAAAATAAAACGCAATCCAACGTTACAATTCACACCAACGCCAGATTTTGCACCAATTTACGAACATTCGGTGTGAATTGCAACAATTGATGCACACAAAATGCTAAAGTAAAAAAGCGAAAGCTTTTAGCATTTTGGCGCATGATTCCCACTACTTTGGCGTGGGTGTGAAAAGTAACAATCCAACAATAACCGACAATTAGTATGCTATATTTTTATGGAAAAATAGAACCTTATATGATAATATAAAAGGACAACCATCAAAATCAACGCAAACCTTTGCACCAGAAAGGTTAGAATTAAGGTTTGCAACATTAAATTGTAAGGATTAGCCTGACAAAAGGGTATTTTTCAAAAGGATGGTACAATATATAGTAATTTGGACAGATAATTATATTCTATATATTGTGGTGATTTTAATTTTTCTTGATTACCCCTTTTGTCGCCCTAATCATTGTAATAAGACAGGAATAAAACGGAGGACGATAATAATGTGGAATAAAAAGATATGGAAAAAAAAACATTTCATAATTGCGGCAGTTCTTGCAGCAATTTCTTTGTCTTTTGCCGGATGCGGACAAAAAAAGGCATCAGACAGCACAAGGGTTGTGCTTACAACAGGATTTGCCAAAAATGAGGTGTTCCGCATTGAGAAATCGTCGTGTACTTTAGCTGAGATTATGGTATATATGACAAACACCAAGAACCAATATGAGGAAGCTTATGGGGAAGAAATTTGGAAAGCGTCGTATAATGGGGAAACCTTAGAATCCAATATTAAAGACACTGTGCTTGCGCGGATTGCGCGGATAAAGGCGCTGAATCTTCTTGCGCAGGAGCATGATATTACCTTGTCAGAAGAAGAAATAGAGAAGGCAAAGACGGCGGCGCAAACGTATTTTTCGTCACTTAATGATAAGGAGCGGGAACTTTTATCAGTAAATGAGCCGTTAATTCAAGCGATGTATAAGGAGTATGCGCTAGCAGAGAAAGTTTATGAATATTTGATTGCGGATATTAACCCTGAAATCAGCGACGACGAAGCAAGGACAATTACCGTGCAGCATATTTTAATTAAGACGTATTCGCTCAATGAAAACGGCGAGCAAGTGCCTTATTCCGAGCAGGCAAAAAGAGAGGCATATCAAAAAGCGGCGGAAGCGCTGCGGCGGGCGCAGGAGGGGGAAACATTCACCAGCCTCATTGCGGAGTATAGCGAGGACAGCAACGAATCGTATTCTTTCCGCAAAGGAACGTTAGACCCCGCATTTGAGGAAGCCGCATTTAACCTTAGCACGGACGAATTAAGCGGTATTGTGGAATCTGCGCATGGATACCATATTATTAAGTGCATTAGTACATTTAACAGGGATGAAACAGACCGAAATAAAATAAAAATCGTAGAACAGCGCCGTAAAGAGGTATTTAATGAGGAGTATTCGAGCTTTGTGGAAGGATTGACGAAAAATATTGATGAAAAACTATGGGAAACTGTTGGCTTTATCGAAGATAGCGAAGTAACAACAAGCAGTTTCTTTGAAGTGTACCATAACGTGTTTGATAAGGAGTAAGAACAACAATGGATAGTATATGTGCAATGTACGATAATGCATTTGATAAAGCGTGAGTACAACAATGTTAAAGTTTCTTTGAAATGTACCATAACGTGTTTGATAAGGAGTAAATATAACAATGTCCAATTATATTTTAATTGTAGAGGATGACAATGATATCAGTCAAATGCTTAGGGAGCTGTTGCAGCAGGAGGGATATGCAACACAACAGGCATACTCTGGTACGGAAGCGTTATTTTATCTGGAAAAAGAGTGTCCGAAAGCAGTAATACTCGATTTAATGCTTCCAGGAATAAGCGGAGAGGAACTGCTTTCCAAAGTAAAAGCATCTTATCCGCAGACCGCAATCATTGTCGCTTCTGCAAAAGAGGAACTACAGACTAGAATTTCCCTTCTGCGTGCAGGCGCAGACGATTATATTACAAAGCCTTTTGATACGGATGAACTGTTAGCGCGCTTGGAAGCTGTCCTTCGCCGCAGCGCAAAGGAACGGACAGCGGAAAAGGTTTTGCAGTATAAGGATATAATAATGTCGCCAGAGGAGGCTCGTGTTACGGTTGCCGGAGTGGAAATTAAGTTGACACGAAGGGAATTTTTAATTCTAAAACTGCTAATGGAAAATCCCGGAAAAGTGTTTACAAAGAGCAATATTTATGAATCTGTATGGAACGAGGAATTTCTGGGTGAGGATAACGCCGTAAATGTACATATCAGCAATCTTCGGCAGAAAATTGCAAAAGTAAATGACAAAGAAACCTATATCGAAACCGTATGGGGGATTGGATTTAAAATGAAGTAAAAACTTTAAACTTTCTTTATACTTTTCCTAAAGTTTCTAAAGAATCTGCTATTATAATGTACTGTGTAATCAATCAGATATACTGAAAAAACGTTAAGATTTTTCAATTTCTGCACAACCCATCTTGCATAAATGGACAATCAAATCGTTTTTGCGTATAGAAAATAGCAGGGAGATTTTTATGGAATATGTATTAAAAACAGACAATCTTACAAAAGCATACGGTAAAAATATCGTGGTGGACGGCGTATCTATGCACGTGGAAAAAGGCGCAATCTACGGGTTTATCGGGAAAAATGGAGCAGGAAAAACAACATTTATGCGTATGGTGGCAGGGCTTGCTGCGCCAACAAATGGTACAATGGAACTGTTTGGAGCACAGGATTTAGAACGGCAGCGTACCCGCATTGGCTGTTTAATAGAAAGTACAGGGATATATGCCAATATGACTGCAAAGGAAAATATGGAAGTTATCCGCAGACAGCTTGGCATTGCTGACAGGCAGTCCATTGAGAAAATCCTTGATTTTGTGGGGTTAATTGGGGCGGGAAGGAAGAAAGTAAAGCATTTTTCAATGGGAATGAAACAGCGGCTTGGCATTGCAATTGCATTGTTCCGCAATCCAGATTTCTTGATATTAGATGAGCCGATTAATGGTCTTGACCCCGAAGGAATTATTGAGATACGGGAAATGCTTTTGCAGTTAAATCGCGAACAGGAAATAACAATATTGATTTCCAGCCATATTTTAGGCGAACTGTCAAAGATTGCAACGCATTACGGCATTATTCGGGAGGGGATTCTGGCAGATGAATTTGCAGCAGACACATTAAAAGAACGGTGCCGCAGATGCCACAAAATTATTGTGGACAACACAGAACTTGCAGTCAATATATTGGAGGAAAAGATGCATATTGTAAATTTTGATGTGCCGGAACAGCATCTTATCCGTATTTTTGAAAAGCTTGATGAAACAGAATATACAAACAGAGCACTAATAACAGGCGGTGTAAATATTAAGGAAAGCAGTCTTGCCGGTCAAAATTTGGAAGGGTATTTTATGGAATTATTGGGCGGGAAAAAGTAGTAGAAATTATGGCTGTATTTATTTCGGTAGATGTTTTTGCCGTGCGGTGTATATTCTAGGAGGTATGTATGTTTAATTTATTAAGCGGGGAATTTTATAAACTGAAAAAAAGCAGAAGTCTGCTGGTCTGCTGTATAATAACGGCGGTATTTGTATTGTTTCTGTATGGTATGTTAATGATTGTTGATAAGGTGCGCAGAGGTGAGATTGAAAATGGAACAGGCGGCATTGTCTATGTTTCGGGGGAAGAAGTGGATGAAAATGCCAAGTCGCTGTTTGATGAAATCACGGTAATGGAAGTGTTAGGGCAGATGTTTTGCAGTTTCGGCAGTTTTGCAACAGCAGCGTTTGCGGCTATTTTTGTAATTGGAGAATATATAAACGGCGCTGCGAAAAATATCGTTGGAAAAGGATATGCAAGATGGAAGGTGTTTCTTGCAAAATATATTGCGGTAATGGCAGCGGCGGTTTTGCAATTATTGATTTTAAGTGCTGTTGCAATTATCTGCGGCGCTGTTGTTGAGGGAACAGAATCGTTTGATGCGGTGTTTTGGAAAAACTTTTTTGGGTATATTAGCATTCAGATTCTGCTTGGAATGGCTTTTGTTGGGGTGGTTGCCGCGGTCAGTGAAATATGCAGGAACTTGGCGGCAGGAATTTCTATTGGCATTGGATTGGTATGTTTTTCAACTCTGTTAACAATGGGGCTGGATCTACTGGCAAAACTTCTGTTTTCGCAGGCAGAATGGAAACCATCGGATTTTTGGCTTCTGGATTTAGTTTCCAAATGCCCTATTAGCGATATCAGTAAGGGCTTTGCGGTGCATTCGATAATTGTTGCGGTTTTATGGATAATATTTGCGGCAGCAGTTGGTATTGTGCATATTAGAAAAGCAGATATTAAGTAAAATCAGCGTAGGGAAAAAGGAAAATGATGCAGATAATAGAAACTGGAATTATAATTGTTTTATTGATAACGGCGGGCGTTTTGTCCGTCCGTTTGTGGTGTTACCGCACGCAGATGCGACATATGCTGGACGAGCTTTACTTTTTGGAGAACAATGATACGAACAGCCTTTTAACGTCGCGCATTGCAGTGGGCAGTACACAAGCGGTTATTTTGGCAGTGAATCATCTGCTGACACGATACAGGGAAAACGAAAGACAACTTCTTAGAGAAAATAAAATTTATAGAGAAAGCATTACCAGTATTTCCCATGATATCCGCACACCACTGACTTCGGCGAAAGGATATCTTCAAATACTGCAGCGGCAAAATGTATCGGAGGAGAAAAAAGTACAGTTTCTAAGCACTGTGGAATGGCGTTTAGACCATTTAACCAATATGTTAAACCAATTGTTTGAATATGCAAGAATCGAAGCGGGTGAATTAGCATTAGAACCAGAAGAAATAAATGTCGGAAATTTGTTTGCGGAAACGATTTCCTTATTTTATAATGATTTTGTGCAGAAAGGTTTTGAGCCGAAAATTGATATTGCAAAGAAGCCCTGCAAAATTTACGCAGATAGAAATGCATTGGTGCGTATTATGGAAAATTTAATCCGTAATGCGCTTGTACATGGAACAGGCGGTTTTTGCTTTTCTGTAATGGAAACAGAGCAGCAGGCAGTGATAGGTGTTTCTAATTTAACAGACAGTATTGAAAGCTATGAACTTGACAGTATTTTTGACCGCTTTTATACCACAGACCATTCACGCAGCCGCAGAACGACTGGACTAGGACTGGCAATCGTTAAACAATTTGCGCAGCAGATGGGTGGAAGCGTACAGGCAACGCTGGAGGAGGGGCGATTTACGGTGCAAGTGATACTGCCAGTATGGAAACAGGAGTGATAAGTTGATAAAATTGTATTTTAGGAGAGGGGATAGTCCCATATTAGTTATAGAACAAGTATTTTTGCAGAACGGGAGGTGAAGATTTGAGCAATCATATAGCTGTAAATATAGGGGAACAGCGTTTTGATAAATTAATTGAGGAACATAAATTTTATATTGATAAAACGGGATTTATTAAAGAATGGTGGTTTTGCTTTTCGCGGGAAAGAATGTTTGATTGGCGGAGGTGAATCGTGCGGAAAAATTCCCAATAAAATCTAAACAAAATATTAATTATTAGCACTCAACCCATTTGAGTGCTAATTTTATCTTGACTTTTTAGAATCATAGGATTAAACTATTCTACAGACAGGAGAGAGGACTCCTAAAATAAGTTTATTATTATGAAAAACATTATTATTTGTAAAAAGAGAAAGGAATGTGAAAGATTATGGCAGAAAAGCGTGGAAGTTTATCCATTAACAGCGAAAACATTTTTCCAATTATTAAAAAGTGGCTGTATTCCGACCACGACATATTTTACAGGGAGCTGATTTCAAACGGCTGCGACGCAATTACGAAGCTGAAAAAGCTTGAGATGATGGGAGAGTATGAGTTTCCGGCAGATGTGAAGAAAGATATCCATATTGTGGTAAATCCAGAGGCAAAGACCATTAAATTTATTGATACAGGTCTTGGTATGACTGCCGAGGAAGTTGAGGAGTATATCAACCAGATCGCATTTTCCGGAGCGACGGACTTTATAGAGAAATATAAGGACAAGGCAAATGACGATCAGATTATCGGGCATTTCGGACTTGGTTTTTACTCTGCTTTTATGGTGGCGGACGAAGTGCATATTGATACGCTTTCCTATAAAGAGGGTGCAACGGCAGTACATTGGGAATGTGACGGCGGTACAGAATTTTCTATGAAAGATGGCGATCGCAGCGCTGTTGGTACAGAGATTACGTTGTTCCTTAATGAAGATTGTCTTGAATTTTGCAATGAGTACAAGGCAAGAGAAGTAATTAAGAAATACTGCTCCTTTATGCCATATGAGATTTTCTTAGAGAAGGCAAATGCGCCAGAAGAATTTGAAACCATCGATCCTGCGGATAAGAAGGATGACGATGTTGTAGTGGAAACCGTAGAGGAAGAAAAAGAAGTTCCGGGTGAAGACGGCGCAGAACCGACCAAGGAAAAAGTGACAAAGCTTAAGATTAAGAAGCGTCCAGTTCCATTAAACGACACAAATCCATTATGGGCAAAACATCCAAACGATTGTACAAAGGAAGAATATACGGATTTTTACCGTAAGGTATTTATGGATTATAAAGAGCCATTATTCTGGATTCACTTAAATATGGATTATCCATTTAATATGAAAGGAATCCTGTATTTCCCTAAGATCAATATGGAATATGAGTCGATAGAGGGAACGATTAAATTATATAATAATCAAGTATTTATCGCCGATAATATTAAGGAAGTAATTCCGGAATTTCTGCTTTTGCTAAAGGGTGTTATCGACTGTCCGGATCTGCCGTTGAATGTTTCAAGAAGCGCACTGCAAAACGACGGTTTTGTAACAAAAATCAGCGAGTATATTACAAAGAAGGTAGCTGACAAGCTTTCCGGAATGTGTAAGACAGATAAAGAAAATTACGAGAAATATTGGGATGATATCAGTCCGTTTATTAAGTTTGGATGCTTAAAAGATGATAAGTTCTGTGAAAAGATGACAGATTATATTCTGTTTAAGAATCTTGACGGCAAATATTTAACGCTTCCGGAGTGCTTAGAAGTTAAGAAAACCGATCCAGACGAGCAGTCTAAGGAGGAGAACAGCGAAACAGCAGACGCAGAAAACAAAGAGGAAGCCGCAGGTACAACAGCTACAGATGCAGAAACCGGCGAAAAGGTTGAGGCGGAAGTAGTAACAGATGATGCTGAAACCAAAGAAAAGATTATTTATTATGTAACCGATTTGGTACAGCAAAGTCAATATGTCAATATGTTTAAAAACGCAGGTATGGATGCTGTAGTTTTACCGGATCGAATTGATCAGCCGTTTGTACAGCAGCTAGAGTCCAAAAACGAGGGGATTAAGTTCTCTCGTATTGATGCTGACCTAACGGATACGTTTAAGACAGAAACTTCAAAAGAAGCAGAGGAAGAATTGACGAAAAAGAGCGAGGAGATTACCGAACTGTTTAAGAAAGCAGTCAACAACGACAAGATTGTTGTAAAGGTTGAAAAGTTGAAAAACAAAGATATTTCTTCTATGATCACCGTTTCCGAGGAAGCGCGCAGAATGCAGGATATGATGAAAATGTATGCAATGCCAGGCATGGGAGCAGATCTTGGTATGGGTAAAGAGGGCGAAACCTTGGTGCTGAATGCAGAGAACGATTTAGTGAAGTATGTGCTTGATAACCAGCAAGGCGAAAATGTGGAATTAATTTGCGAACAGCTTTATGATTTGGCGCTGATTCAGCAGTCACCACTCCAGCCAGAAGCAATGACAAAATTTGTAAATCGCAGCAATAAGATTATGATGTTGCTGGCAAAATAAGGGAAATAAGAATCCAAGTAAAAAGCATCTGTTCTACGTATTGATTACGCTGAACAGATGCTTTTGGTTTTAAAGTCCTCGATTAGTCTTCACTTAAAGTCTTTTTAGTTCATATTCAATTTTTACGAAGCACCAGTTTCTTTTGTCATATAAAGCTGTGTTATGCGATCCTTATCTAAAAACCACGAAGCATCTCCCGTTGCTCCTACAGCCTGACAGAAGGTAGAATATATGCCAAGTTCGGGATTCCATAAGTAATCACGCTCCTCATAAATTCCAACCAGTGTGGATTTGTCAACCAATCCAACGAAACCAAACTCCTGCATTAGCGTTAAGCCGAGTTGAAATCCCAGATGCGAATTGTTTGTCGAAATCAATATGCCTTCATCAAGAATATCATGAATCATTACACTTTCAAAACACTCCTTTATAATGCCAACCATATGTATCTCGCAGGCACGGGTAAGGTATTCGTCGCGCAAATCCGTTTGTAGTAGGTATCGTCCGTCCTGAGCAGGAAAGGTAAAATTCTCATCCGGATAATCGGAATATAGGATAAATCTTCCCACCCCAAGATATACTGCGGGATATTCTTTTTCGCAATAGGTCACATACAGGCCGCTGCGATATTCTCCCGTAGATGTTCCTTCATAATCGAAATATTCCCTCATATCATATAGTTCCCCTTTCCCAATGATAAAAGCACATAATTTTCCCTCCTCAAATATGCTCCAACATTAGTCGGAATTTTATGACACAATATAATGATAGTACAATCCCCTATAAATAACAAGTATTTCAAGGGAATCCATTCGCTTTAACACA
>CBCOYO010000118.1:0-10692 GCA_965114465.1 uncultured Lachnospiraceae bacterium | reverse complement strand
TTTCCAATGGCTGGATACGTAACAGTTCAATGGGTTATCTGAACTGTTACAATAAATGAAAAGCAATTATTTGTGAAGATAGTGAAAACAATTGACAGAAATATAAAAATTCTATAAAATAAGATTAGTAGATTTTATGAAAGCCGCAGGATATTTGCAATTTATTTATACTTATGAACGAAAACAATTGCCCATCTAAATGTATAACGAGTGAACGCTTCTACAATGCTGGTGTAGTAAGCGGCAATTAAATGCGTTCACGAGTATAGCAACTTGAGGATATTTTTAAATTGTTGCAGGCACACGAAGTAGTTTTCACGAAGTGGCTTTCTCGGAGTGGTTTTGCATGGTTTGATGCGTTACAATTCAGCAAGATTGAATTGTAATACATGAAAGAAGGTAGATATTACAATGGCTGTATCAAAAGAGTATCATGATTACATATTAGAAAATTTGCAAAAAGCAGGTGAAGTGACGACACGAAAGATGATGGGGGGATATTGTGTGTATTATAAAGGAAAATTGGTAGGCGATATCTGTGATAACTGCCTTTATTTTAAGCCGGTGGAATCTGCATTGCAGCGGCTGCCAGATGCCGAACGCGGTTATCCCTATGAAGGTTCTAAGTCGCTTATGATTATCATTGACAACGTAGAAGATACTGCTTTCATGTCGGATGTGCTTCAGGCAATGTATCAAGAATTGCCTGAACCAAAACCAAAAAAGAAAAAACAAAAAGTATAAAACAAGATCGTCGGGAAAATTTTGTTTCCGGCGGTTTTTTTTGCAGTTTCTTGGTAACAGTTCTTGCAAAATTTTTATAGTTACTACTTGACAAGTCGAAGAAGCGGGTTTATGATAATCATATGAATAATCATTCATATGATTAAATGTTTGATAAATGCAACTCATTTGCAATTTATACTAGCGAGCAGTTAAATTTGTCAATAATGTCGGTTTGCGAGTATATATGGTATTGAAAAAGAAGTAAAGGTGGTGAAACTATGGCAGGAATTGAAGTAGAATGCTGCGAGGAGCATGAACTTCACAACGATCTTTTGGAAAATGTTCATAAAAAGATGCCAGCGGAGGAGGAAATCAGTGATTTATCAGATTTATTTAAGGTGTTCGGTGATTCAACACGGCTTAAAATTTTGTTTGTTTTATTTGAAGCGGAAGTTTGTGTCTGTGATTTAGCAGAATTGTTGAGTATGACGCAATCGGCAATTTCGCATCAGCTAAAAGTCTTAAAGCAGTCGAAGTTGGTCAACAGCCGCAGGGAAGGGAAATCAATCTTTTATTCGTTGGCAGATGGGCATGTAAGGAGCATTATCGCCCAAGGACGTGAGCATATCGAGGAATAGAGTTATTGTGTTGTATATATGGAGATAAAAGTTCCCTTTAATATTGAATTGTACTACATAACGCTAAAATTTACCGAACAGCACTGGTTAAACATATATGGCTGTCGTTATGTAGTTGGGTTACTCAGAAATTTTAACTGTTAAGCAGTATATATTAAGCGTCGAAAAGACTGACGCTAGGTATAACAATAAGCACATAGTCGCACAAAGGAAAATTGCTGCTTTGCGGCGTGCGGCTGACGCAATTGTATGACAAATATTTTTGCTGTGCAAAATATACAACATAACGCCAGAATTTACTGTATTGCACTGGTTAAACATATATGGCTGTCGTTATGTAGTCGGGTTACTCAGAAATTTTAACTGCTAAGCAGTATAAATGAAGAAATAAAAAATAAGAAAGGAATATAAATTTATGAAGAAAAAATTTAAACTTGAGGATTTGGATTGTGCAAACTGCGCAGCGAAAATGGAGGAAGCAATTAAGAAAATTTCCGGAGTCAGTGACGCCAGTGTCAATTTTCTTTCACAAAAGATGGTAATTGAAGCAGATGACAGCCGTTTTGATGAGATTATGAAAGAAGTGCAAGCGGTTTGTGCAAAGGTAGAGCCCGACTGCAAGATTTTAATGTAAATAAAAAAATATATAGGTTGGAGCGTGAGGGGAATGACAAAAAAACAGAAAAATATGTTGCTGCGCATTATAAGCTCGTTTATTCTTTTAGCGGTATTAATGATTTGCGAACATATTGGTATTTTACCTGAAAATATATGGATACAACTGATATTGTTTCTTGTACCTTACTTAATTATTGGTTATGATATTATTGTAAAAGCAGCGAAAAATATTCGTCGCGGGCAGGTATTTGATGAAAATTTCTTAATGATGATAGCGACTTTCGGCGCATTTGGTGCAAGGGACTTTTCTGAGGCGGCAGCAGTTATGTTGTTTTATCAAGTGGGAGAATTGTTTCAAAGTTATGCGGTAGGGAAATCGCGCCAGTCTATTTCTGAAATGATGGATATTTGTCCAGAATATGCCAATATCGAGCAGGACGGCAGATTGGTACAAGTAGATCCGGATGATGTGGAAATCGGAAGTATTATCGTAGTAAAGCCAGGTGAGCGGATTCCTTTGGATGGTGTAGTAGTGGAAGGAGAATCTTTGATTGATACGGCGGCGCTGACCGGTGAGTCTGTACCGCGAAAAGCTTCTGTCAATGACGAAATTTACAGCGGCTGCGTAAATGGAAGCGGTACACTTAAAGTTCGCACCACCAAAGAATTTGATGATTCTACGGTTGCAAAAATTTTGGAATTGGTGGAGAATGCCAGTTCTAAAAAAGCAAAAGTCGAAAATTTTATTACACGGTTTGCAAAGTATTATACGCCGATCGTTACCATTGCGGCAGTGCTGCTTGCCATTCTTCCGCCGTTGATTTTAGGCGGGGGCTGGAGCGAGTGGATTCATAGGGCCTGTATTTTTTTGGTAATTTCCTGCCCATGCGCATTGGTGATTTCTGTGCCGCTTGGATTTTTTGGTGGAATTGGTGCGGCGTCAAGGATTGGTGTGCTTGTGAAAGGTGGCAATTATCTTGAAGCTGTATCGGAAATTCATACAATTGTATTTGATAAAACAGGGACGTTGACAAAGGGAGAATTTAAAGTAACTGGACTTGTAACAGAAAATGGTACTACGGAAGCAGAGTTACTTGAATTGGCAGCACTTGCAGAAGGATATTCCAATCATCCGATTGCAGGGTCAATTAAAGATGCATATAGGAAACCGCTGGATATGAGTCGGGTGGATAATGCGAAGGAACAGGCGGGGCATGGAATACAAGTGCTTGTGGACGGCAAAGAGGTGCTTGTCGGTAATGAAAAGCTAATGGTGGAGAATGGAATTGCATATACACCATGCACAATGGCAGGAACAATTTGTTATGTGGCATGGGAACGACAATTTGTAGGTGCGATTGTTATTTCGGACAGTATAAAAGTGGGTGCTAAGGAAGCAATTCATAAAATGAAGCAGGTAGGAATCCAAAAATGTGTTATGCTGACTGGTGACAGAAAAGAAGCGGCGACGGTGATTGCAAAAGAATTAGAGATGGATGAAGTGTATGCAGAACTTTTGCCAGGCGATAAGGTCGCAAAGGTAGAAGATCAAATGAATGGATTGAGGGAAAAAGAGAAACTGGCGTTTGTTGGCGATGGCATTAACGATGCGCCTGTGCTGACAAGAGCGGATATTGGCTTTGCCATGGGAAGCATGGGGTCTGATGCTGCAATCGAAGCTGCGGATGTCGTGCTAATGGATGATGACGTGCGCAAAATCGCAGCAGTTGTGCGGATTTCAAGAAAAACCATTACGATTGTAAAACAGAATATTGTGTTTGCGCTGGGAGTGAAAGCGATAGTCCTTGTTCTTGGTGCTATAGGCGTAGCGAATATGTGGGAAGCAGTTTTTGCAGATGTGGGCGTGGCAGTGCTTGCAATTTTAAATTCTATGCGAACGTTGAAGGAGTGAAAATAGTGTGTTTGAACTACAATAGGTAGCTTTTCCGTTTTTATGACATTATTGTGGGGAATTAAATTTATTGTAAAGCCGGTTATGACAACAAACGAATCAATGGAAGCAGTCAGCGGCAAAAAGCGAATGATTCAGTCAATTATATGCGGAATAATGGTTGGCTTTATCTGTGGCTTTATTGCTGCCGGCGGCGGAATGATGATGCTGTTAATTTTAATAAGCGTTCTGGGATATGAGCTTAAAACAGCCATTGGAACGAGTATATTTATAATGACCTTTACAGCCTTGACAGGAGCGGCAAGCCATTTTGTAATTGGTGGAATGCCCAATATTTGGTATTTGCTGTTCTGTGTGGCGTCTACCTTGTTGTGGGCAAGGATTGCTGCAAAGTTTGCAAATAAAGCCAGTGCCATTACATTAAACCGCGCAACGGGTGTGGTGCTTGCCGTTTTGGCAGCAATCCTTATAGTGAATTATTTAAAGTAAGATATTATTTTTAGAATATTTGATGTCTGGCAAAAATCTTGCGTGAAACAAAGATACCAGCCCCTAAAATAAGTATTGCTGTTGGGACTGCCCAGACGGCATATAGGATGCCATTGTGCATTTGCTCGATCGACATAAGGGAAAAACATTGCGCATGGTACAACGGCAAAAGTCCAATAAATCGAAATAAAGGATTGCTTTCCGTAATTGGCAGCATAATCGGGAAAATATAAATTGTTGCGGAAGCAATAAATGCTGCAATTTGTTTTTGGCTGACAGCAGAAATAAGCAAAGTGATGCCTGTTACGCTTACAGCGCCTGTAAAAGCCATTAGAATTTGATATTGAAGCAATGTGCTGCAAGTAATATTAAAAGGAATAAATCCTTCAGCAAAATCAGCAGAGGTAAAGAGAATACTGCAATCCAGCCCTGATTTTCCATAAAAGGCGAAAGCAATTGTTAAATTGACAGCAACCGTTAAGGCGGCAGCAATAAGAGCAGTAAGAACGCTTGCCGTCGCCTTTGCTGCTGTACACTTTGTTTTTCCATATTTGCTGGTAAGAATAATATTGTCAACACCCTCATATTCACCGCAGAAAACAGGCGCAATCATTGTAATTATTACAAAGGATAGCACAACAAGTATTTTTGCCATATTTTGGCTTGTGGTAAGCCAGCCGTCAATATAACCGATTTTAATTTCTTCGTTACCGAATACATCCGAAACACGAAGACCATTCCAGTTCCCATTGATATCAGCAAATCGCCGAAAGGTTGCGGATTGTAATGCATTATAATAAAGATAGACAGCATTTAATCCATGCAAATCGGTTTTCGGTGCAAAGTCAGACATAATTTGTTTTATTTTATCGTCGGTTAAAATTCCTTCGTATTTTGCAGCAATTTCCTTGTCAATTTCTACAGCCGCATTTCCGGTTTCCTCTTTGCTTTTTCCGTCAAATGCATATTTGTTCTGATAGCTGGAAACGTTTAAAAATACAGATAACAACAGTATTCCAAACAAAGCGGTTTGTGTTAAACGTCTTGAAAATAGTTTTCGCAGTTCAAAATATATTAACTTTTCCATAATAAGCTCACTTTCTTTATAGATAAATTTCCATTCGTTTGCATGATATTAGTACAGCATTTCCGAATCCCTCATACACTTAGCACTCGCTATTTACGCCATCGCCGCGTTGCCGTCAGTCAACAATGCCATCGCATTGCCTCCTTCTTCCGCCTTGCGCTGACGAAAATATCAAGCACTAAGTATATGGAGATTAAGAAAACACTGTACTAGGCAATAGTCTTAAAATAAAACAAATATAAATCTTCCAAATTTGGCGGGACTTGTGTTGCATTGGCGATTGGAGGGTGATCGGCAATCATGCGCAGTATGGTTTCACAGTCGTTTAGTACCCTTAAATTGCTTGTGTTGTAGGCAGCAGCATATTTTTCAGCGCAGGAAGTCGGGACGATACATTCCCAAACCTGCCCATTGATTTCGGCGGTAATTTCTTGCGGTTTTCCGAAATGAACAATTGTTCCGGATTTTATCATAATAATTTCCTCTGCAATAAATTCCACATCAGAAACGATATGCGTAGACAGTATTACAATGCGATCTTTAGAAAAAGCGCTGATTAAATTGCGGAAGCGGACGCGTTCTTTCGGGTCAAGTCCTGCTGTTGGTTCATCTAAGATTAAAATGCGGGGGTTATTCAGCATTGCTTGTGCAATTCCTAAACGCTGTTTCATGCCGCCAGAAAAGGTTTTGATTTTATGTCTGCTTTCTGCGGATAACCCCACCGATTCTAATAATTCCTTAGATTTTTTATAGGCATTTATTTCGTTCAATCCTTTTAGAGCGGCAATGTAGAGCAGAAAGTCAAGTGCTGTGAAATCAGGATAATATCCAAAGTGCTGCGGCAGATATCCTAAAAGGCTGCGGTAGTCTTCGCCAAGCGCCAGAATATTTTTATTATCTAATAAGATTTTGCCATGGGTAGGGGTTTGCAGGCTGCAGAGTAAGCGCATTAAGGTGGTTTTTCCCGCGCCGTTTGCCCCCAATAGACCATAAACACCGTTTGTTAAAGTGAGGTGCAAGTTATTTACGGCAGTTTTTTTGCCGAATTTTTTGGTTAATCCGATTGTTTTTAATTCCATATAAACTCCTTTCCGTCAGTATAAGAATAAAATTTTGCGCAAAATGGCAATATTTTGCTTCCGGTAAATCTGGATTAGGTACTTAAGAGCCATTAAAAATAAAATCTTGTGCAAAATGGTAATATTTTGCTTCCGATTTATTTACGTTAAGTAACCATAAAAGCATAACTTTATTGTTTCTAAGGAGAGTATAAAAGGTAATTATCAACTTTTTATCTACAAGAAATATTTTTTGGTGATTGAAAAAATGCGGAAACTTTAGCACCGTTTGGAAGATTTTCTATTTTGATATAGCCGCCATGATGTTCGCAGAGTAATTTGCAGATATACAGTCCAAGACCGAAATGCTCCGTGTGGTTGGTTTCTTCTGTAAAGTATGGATTTGCTGCTTTGTGCAGGCTGTTGTGATTAAAGCCTTTTCCATTATCGGATACGGATAGCAGTAGACCACAATCCTGCAAAGAGAAGGAGAGCGTTACCATAGTGTCAGCATATCGCGCAGCATTTGCGATAAGGTTATTGCATACCTGTGAAATAAAAGAACTGTCGGCTAATAACTGCGGAATGTCCGTTTGATTTTGTAAATACAACGTTTTTTGGCTTTGCGTACATAGTATTTCAGCACTTTCATATAAAGAGGATAAAAAAGGCTGTAAGGAAATTGTTTGATAGTTTGGCTGTGCATCTTCCATGCGCTGTAGCTGGCTCATGCTGCTAATATATGTTTCCATGCGGGATAGATGCTTTCCCATAGTGGCGGCGGTTTTTCTTGTTGGTAAATGGTCGCTTGTCTGAAGGATTTCAGTGTAGCCTTTTAGCACTGTCAGCGGCGTGCGCAGATCATGGGCAAATGCGGCGTTTAATGCTTTTCGTTCCTCAACTTGTCGCCACATTTTTGAAAAATTGTCCGCAAGTGCTGCTCGCATAATTTCAAAGGAGGAAATAAGTTCTCCCAATTCATCTTTACGGGAATATGCAATCGAAAAGTCCAAGTCATTATTGGATATTTTTTCTGATGCAGTACGCAGTTGTGAGAGCGGCTTTTTTAAACGATTTTTGTAAAACAATAGTGCTGCGGCAGCGATACATAATGCGGAGTAAATTGGTGTCGCGATAATAGGCAAGCGTTCTAGCAGTGCAACAGTCTGTGATTCTTTTTTGGGAAGTGATGCGGGCGTAGTTCCGATATACACGCCGTTGCCTAGCTGCTGTCCTTGTTCATTTGTTAAATAATATTTTTCGCCGGACGGGGGGTAAGAATTTGTAATCTTATTGACAGCACTGTTACAAATTGAAAAAGTGACAGTTGAAAGAAGTAGAGCAAGTAGAACAAAAAACGCTATATAAAGCACAAGACTTTTGCGCAGTGATAGATTCCATTTGAAATAATTTATTTTATCCATTTGTATCCGCACCCCCAAACTGTTTCAACATACAGGTGGTCTGTATAAACTGCGATTTTTGAGCGTATTCTGCGGATATGTTCTGCCACAACACTGCTGTCACCGTCACTGTCGTATCCCCAAACACATTCATAAATGCGCTCTTTGTCAAAAACTTGTCCTGCATTTTGAGATAATAATTCCACAATATCAAATTCTTTTTTGGCAAGTCCAATCCGTTTTCCTGAAAAATATAGACAGCGTTCTGCGTAATCAACCGTTAAATCGCCGGAAAACTTTATCTGCGCTTCAAAGTTATGTCGTGCTTCCCGCCGCAGATGAGCGCGTACACGTGCTTCTAACTCTATAAGAGAAAACGGTTTGACAATATAGTCATCACCTCCGGCTGCAAAACCTTTTACCTTGTCGGATTCTTCAATGCGCGCAGTTAAGAAAAGAATCGGACAGGATATATAATCACGGATACGTTTGCAGATTTCCAAACCATCTGTGTCGGGCATATTGATATCAAGCAGAATAATGTCCGGATGCCGTTCCACTTGTTTCAGCGTTTCGACACCATTAATGGCAGACAAAACCAAGAAACCTTTGCTTTCAAAAAAACTACCAAGCATGGATACAATATCGGGTTCATCATCGGCGATTAGTATTTTTTCATGTTTAGATATTTTTTCGTGCATAGATATTTTTTCGTGCATAAATATTTTTTCATGCATAGAGATTCTCCTTGTAATAATAAGTTTATAACTATTTAATAATATTTTAAATGGTATTATAAAGGTTAATTTTCAACAATTTATCAACTTTTTGACAGGGTACTAGAGAATTATACTGGGGCTGTCGCATTAAGGGAAACATATACAAGATATTATAATACTGTACTGCATTTTATACAATATCTTGTATAATCAAAGATTATTGCGCCAGCCCCAGTTGCGCCAGCCGCACGCCGCAAAGTGGCAATTAAAATCAATAGAAATAATCATCACAGTTGGTTTGATAGTCCAAGCTGCTTAATTTTCTATTTCAATCGCTTCTTCAACTTTGTCAAGGATATATTGTGCAAAGCTATTGTCTGAGAAATCTTCGTTTTCCTCCAGTTCTTTCCTTTCTTTCTCGAAAACTTGCCGTACTTCTTCTCGCTCTTCGGGGGTCATATCGTCCCAACTTTTGTTATTAACATAAGTACAGCCGCTAATTGTCATTGCAATTGTGCTTAACAAAAAAACATTAAAAATTAACTTTTTAATTCTTCCTATTATTCTTCCTATTTGTCCCATAAATGTTCCCTCCTAAATTCCTAATTTTGAAAGCAAGCCTAAAGCTGTAATAAACAGCACAGTAACGATTGCCGTCCCTGCGATAATTATAACGATTGCAATTGCTTTTTTGTATTCATGGCTCAATTCTTTCTTTTCTGGCATAGATACCATAACTTCTTTTTCTTTGCCGAATAAAATATAATCTGCGCTTACATGATAGACTTCAGTGAGTTTCACAATGTTGTCAATATCAGGCTTTCCCTGTCCACTTTCCCATTTGGAAACCGCTTGTCTTGAAAGCCCTAATAATTCGGCAACCTGCTCCTGTGAATAGCCTGCTTTTTTACGCAGTTCCTGAAGCCTTCCTGCTATGTCCATGTTTATCACCTCCAATATGAAAAGAATACTACAGTGATTGGTTGCATACTACCAACAACGGTTGAATTGATGACAACTTTGCGTTGCGGCTTGGAAAATTGGGGTTGCAGGGCGGTTTATGGGACAAATATCAATTGATTATAGCACGATTTAATAAGCATATAAATATTAGAACATTATGAATTTTGGAAGTGGAAACGTGCGTCGGTCTGTCTGATTTTCTTTCATAGGTATAGGCTGGCGATATATAGCAGAAATAAATTCTACATTAGTTTTCACAAGCCGAGGGTGGTTTGCACCAGTCCGAGGGAATGGGCAGGGGAGAAAGCGGTTGCAAAGAATAAGGCAAAGGCAGTTTAAGTAAAATTTAATGGAATAGTGTGTATGTTTGTGTTAAAATATAGTGGTACTGCATAATTCAACAAACATGAATTTATGGAGGTGATAGAGTGAATAGAGGACGTATTATTTTTTTAAATGGTGTAACAAGCGCAGGGAAAACATCTATCGTCGAAGCGATTCAGGAGCGCGATGATGTATTCTTTTATGTTGTCGCGAATGATTTGTTTCAGGAGATGGTTGGAGAGAAATATTTGCGTGAAAATTATTGGAAATATCTTAGTGAAGTAATTATTATGATGTACCATACCGCGAAACTCTATTCCGATATGGGCAAAAATGTTCTTATTGATGGGATATTAGTTGAAAGAGATGAAATAACGCCTCATTATCAGCAGTTGATAGAAATAATGAAAAATAGTCCACTTGATTTGGTTGAAGTATATTGCCCTCTGGATATATGTAGAAAAAGAAATATTATTCGTGGAGATCGATACGAAAATCAATCAGATGAACAACAGGAATTGATGGCAAAAAATATAAAGTATAGCTTGAGAGTAGATACAAGTTTGTGTAGTGCATCGGAATGTGCAGATATCATTGTTAAGGAACTTTTTAGTAAATAAATTTTTATATTATGGAGAGATAATGGAAAAGTTAATGCAAACATATTATAAAAAATTGGAAAACTATTTTTGGGATGGATTATCTTGTTCCGCCGTCAGGGCAGGCAGAAACTGCGCAAGGCGAGATTATTCGCA
>CBCOYO010000117.1:6752-10773 GCA_965114465.1 uncultured Lachnospiraceae bacterium | reverse complement strand
GATGCACACAAAATGCTAAAGTAAAAAAGCAAAAGCTTTTAGCATTTTGGCGCATAATTCCCACTACTTTGGCGTGAGTGTGAAAAGTAACAATAGATTTAATTAATAACGAAAATATATAAAAAACTCTTGCAAACATATTATACTTAACGTATAATATGTTTTATGAAAATTAAGGCGGTTGGAGCCTTATTGATTGGATTTGATTATCCGTATTTATAAGTTGGTTACTATAAACCATGTACGTTTTCGTACAGCCCACTTGTGAAAATCAATAAGAGTAGTAAAAGTAAACTATTTTGCTATATAGACTCTAATCACCCTATCAGATTATGCCTGCGCTGTTATTGCACTAGGCAAATAACGTGAAGGAACAAACAAGTGGAAATCGGAAGCGGTTTCTTCTTTTTTTATGCGCAGACCCGTGCAGATGAAATATGCCGCTAAGGCGGCGCACGGGTCGCGCGGCGAGTAGTGGAGAAGGACATTCCCTACTCGATTCCACACAGGCGTTCAATGAAAATATGTCAGCAAGCTGACGGACGCCCGGCGCGGCGAGTAGAAGAAAGGGATGCTTTTCTACGCGATTATACAGAGAACAAATGGGGTATTTGGAATATGCAGAGCAAATTAAAGTTATATGGTTTTAATAACCTTACAAAATCACTGAGTTTTAATATCTATGATGTCTGTTATGCGAAAAGTCCCCGTGAACAGAGGGATTATATTGCATATATTGATGAGCAGTATAATTCAGAACGCTTGACGAAGATTTTGTTCCATGTAACAAAAATGATAGGGGCGCATGTGTTAAATGTGTCAAAACAGGATTATGAGCCGCAGGGGGCAAGTGTAACATTTTTAATTGCAGAGTCCAATATGATTCCAGCAAGGCAGAAAAGCGCGGCGAGTGCGGCACTTTCCTATCAGGAATCGCTGCTACCTTCTAATAAGGAGGGGAAAATAAATAATGGCAGTGATGATAGGAATGATAAGCAAAGCTGTGAACAAAAGGATGCCTATAATTATTGTAATTGTGACTATTATGGCAATGATGAGTTGGTGGCACATTTGGATAAGAGTCATATTACGGTACATACCTATCCGGAGTATCATCCGGAAACGAATATTGCAACGTTCCGCGTAGATATTGATGTGGCAACTTGCGGGGAGATTACACCACTGAGTACGTTGGACTTTTTAATTGGCAGTTTTGATTCGGATATTATTACAATGGATTATCGGGTGCGTGGTTTTACAAGAAATGTGGAAGGAAAAAAGATTTTTATAGACCATACGATTACCTCTATACAAGATTATATTGATAAGGTAACACTCGATAAATATGATGCAATTGATATTAATATGTATCAAGCAAATATATTCCATACGAAGATGTTAATAAAAGAAATTGATTTGCAGAATTATCTTTTTAATTCAGATATTTATGAAATTACGCCGAAAACAAGGCTTCAGATTAGCAATAGTCTGCGGCAGGAAATGATAGAGATTTTCAGCGGCGCCAATATTTTTTAGAAGGGTGGTGCGTAAAAATGCTGGATCAGTCAAGCGCTCCTATTTTGGAAGCGTTGGAGGAAATGAAGAAAAACAGGCTTGTACCGTTTGATGTGCCGGGGCATAAGCATGGAAAAGGAAACCCAGATTTAACGGGATTTTTGGGAGAAAAATGCCTTTCCGTAGATGTTAATTCTATGAAAATGTTGGATAATCTTTGTCATCCTGTTTCTGTGATTAAGGAGGCAGAGGAACTTGCGGCAGAGGCTTTTGGTGCGGCGCACGCGTTTTTTATGGTGGGTGGCACAACGTCAGCAGTGCAGAGTATGGTGCTGTCGGTGTGCGGACGCGGCGATAAACTGATTCTACCAAGAAATGTACATAGAAGTGTGATTAATGTAATGATTTTATGTGGTGCAGTGCCTGTTTATGTCAATCCTGACGTGGAAGAGAGGCTGGGGATTGCATTGGGAATGCGTATTAGCGAAGTGGAACGTGCGATACGAGAAAATCCGGATGCAAAAGCTGTTTTTGTAAATAATCCGACATACTATGGGATTTGTTCCAATATAAAAGGCATTGCCAAGCTGGCACATACACATGGAATGAAATTATTGGTGGATGAAGCACATGGGACGCATTTTTATTTTGGCGGCGAGCTTCCTATAACCGCAATGGCGGCTGGAGCAGATATGGCGGCGGTAAGTATGCATAAATCAGGCGGTTCTCTAACACAGTCGTCATTTTTATTAACTGGTTCTGGTGTAAATCAGGGCTATATGCGTCAGATAATTAATTTAACGCAGACGACAAGCGGTTCTTATTTATTGTTGTCAAGCCTTGATATTTCAAGGAGAACGCTTGCACTGAAAGGGCAGGAGATTTTTGCAAAAGTAAAGGATATGGTAGAATATGCAAGAGGGGAGATTAATCAGATCGGCGATTATTATGCATATTCTAAAGAGTTGGTAAATGGAGATTCTATCTATGATTTTGATATAACAAAGCTGTCAGTGAATACGTTATCGGTTGGGCTTGCAGGGATTGAAGTTTACGATTTGCTGCGCGATGAGTATGATATTCAAGCAGAGTTTGGTGATATTGGAAATATATTGGCGTATGTTTCAGTGGGGGACAGACCGCGTGATATTGAACGGCTCGTAAGCGCACTGGCAGAAATTCGGCGGCTTTACAAAAAAGACCGAACAGGTCAATTGACGGCGGAGTATATTAATCCGAAAGTGATTTGTTCGCCACAGGAAGCTTTTTATGGGGAGAAGCAGTCATTGCCGCTTGCCGCGTGCAATAACAGGGTCTGTGCAGAGTTTGTAATGTGCTATCCGCCCGGTATCCCAATTCTGGCGCCGGGAGAGCTGATAACACAGGATATTTTGAATTATATTGTCTATGCAAAGGAGAAGGGCTGCTCTATGACAGGGCCGGAGGATATGGAGATTACGCATTTAAATGTAATGAAGTTTTTGGGCTGATACCTTTTAATAGAAAGGACGGAATTTATTAATGGAGTTGTGGTTTACGGAAAAGCACACAGAAAATGTAAAATTTTCCATACAGGTGGACAAGCAGCTTTATACAGGGCAGTCAGATTTCCAGCGGATCGATATATTTGAGTCAAAGGAATTTGGCAGGTTTTTAACATTAGATGGATATATGATGCTTACGGAAAAAGATGAATTTATCTATCATGAAATGATGGTTCATGTGCCTATGGCGGTACATCCTCATGTAAAGAATGTACTTGTCATTGGTGGCGGTGACGGCGGAACGGTACGGGAATTGGTGCGGTATCCGGAAATTGCGCAGATTGATTTGGTAGAGATTGATGCGGAGGTGGTGTCTGCGTGTCGTGCATTTTTGCCACAGACGGCGTGTGGACTTGAGGATAAAAGAGTACAGATTTATTATGATGATGGGCTGCGGTTTGTGCGCAAATATGTGGAGGAATATGATTTAATCTTGGTTGATTCTACAGACCCGTTCGGGCCGGGAGAGGGGCTGTTTACTAAAGAATTTTATGGGAATTGCTACAAGGCGTTAAAGAAAGATGGGATTATGGTGAATCAGCATGAAAGCCCGTTTTATCCGGCGGATGCCACCGCAATGCAGCGTGCGCATAAGCGGATTGTGGATTCTTTTCCGATTAGTAAGGTTTATCAGGCGCATATTCCAACGTATCCTTCGGGGCATTGGCTGTTTGGATTTGCTTCTAAGAAATATCATCCGATTGACGATCACAATACAACTGCATGGAAACAGCGGGGGCTTGTGACAAGGTATTATAATGAACAGCTTCATGAAGGGGCATTTGCGCTGCCAAATTATGTTGAGGAATTGTTGGAACGTGTGGAAAGTGTGTAAGTGCTAACAACAAGTGTCAAGAATAATGCAATCTTGGAATAAATTGTTGGAACGTGTGGAAAGCGTGTAAGCGCTAACAACAAGTGTCAAGAATAATGCAATCTTGGAATAAATTGTTGGAACGTGT
>CBCOYO010000117.1:0-6652 GCA_965114465.1 uncultured Lachnospiraceae bacterium | reverse complement strand
GGAAAGCGTGTAAGCGCTAACAACAAATGTCAAGAATAATGCAATCTTGGAATAAATTGTTGGAACATGTGGAAAGTGTGTAAGCACTAACGGCGAATGGGAGAATTGAAATGAACCGAAATATTGAGACCTTTTTAGGGTGTGATAAGGAATTTGATGCGGCGCGAATTGTGGTATTTGGAGCACCGTTTGACTCGACAACCTCATACCGTCCAGGAACAAGATTTGCCAGCCGTACCATGCGGGCGGAATCTTACGGATTGGAAACATACAGTCCTTATCAGGATTTGGATTTGGAAGATGCGGCAGTATTTGACGGCGGTGATTTGGAATTGTGCTTTGGCGACACCCATCGGGCTTTAGCGGATATTACTGCGTTTACAGAGCGGATTTTGGACAGCGGGAAACTGCCGTTTATGATAGGTGGTGAGCATTTGGTAACGCTGGGGGCAGTGCGTGCAGTAGCAAAAAAGTATCCAGATTTGCATATTGTTCATTTTGATGCCCACGCGGACTTGCGCGACACGTATTTAGGAACGCCGCTTTCTCATGCTACGGTGCTGCACAGAGTATGGGATATTGTGGGGGATGGCAGAATATTTCAGTTTGGTATTCGCAGCGGGGAACGAGCTGAGTTTTTGTGGGGTAGAGAACACGTGACAATGCACTGTTTTGATTTTGCAGGTTTGGAAACGGTGGTCAAACAGTTGGAGGGCAAGCCTGTCTATTTTACATTGGATTTGGATGTGCTTGACCCGTCGGTATTTCCGGGGACGGGAACGCCGGAAGCGGGTGGCGTTACATTTTTGCAGCTTTTGACGGCAGTGCTGGAAGTGGGGAACTTGCAGATTGTAGGCTGTGATATCAATGAACTTTCGCCGCTTTTGGATGCAAGCGGTGCGTCAACGGCTGTTGCATTAAAAGTGATGCGGGAACTTTTGCTGAAATTAGAGGAGCGTTTTATTCGGAGATCTATCGTTTCGCAAGGCTGAACAGCAGCTAAGGAATTGTCAATAAACAACGTATTCATTTGACTTGTCTAAATGTCCATCTGCGGATGCAGATAATCTTGACGTAAGGCATTGTCCTTTATGCCTTTGCCTCCTGTGCCTGCGATTATCTTCTTTGTAGCGGAACATTTATACAGTGTAAAAGTAACAAGTTATTTCTTGACAATTCCTAAGGAGGGGGAAATAAAAATCGTCAAATCAGTAAAATATAGAAACTTGACAGAATAGGAAAGGAATGGAAAAATGGGTAGAGTGTTAATCATTGGCTGCGGCGGCGTGGCGAGTGTCGCAATTCAAAAATGCTGCCAGAACAGCGAAGTATTTGAGGAAATTTTAATTGCAAGCCGTACAAAATCGAAGTGTGATGCATTAAAGCAGAAGCTGGACGGTAGTAAGACAGAAAATCAGGCAGAACAGTGGAACGCGAATAAAAGCAGAACAAAGATTCAGACGGCGCAGTTGGATGCGGATAAAAAAGAGGAAGTTGTAAAGCTGATAAAACAGTTTAAGCCGGATCTGGTTATGAATATTGCGCTGCCATATCAGGATTTAACGATTATGGAGGCGTGTTTGGAATGTGGCGTCAACTATATGGATACTGCAAATTATGAACCGGAGGATATTGAAGAACCGAAATGGCGGGCGGCTTATGAAAAACGTTGTAAGGAACAAGGATTTTCGGCGTATTTTGATTATTCATATCAGTGGGCATACCATAAGCGATTTGCGGAAGCTGGAATAACGGCATTGTTGGGTTCTGGCTTTGACCCCGGTGTAACACAGGCATATTGTGCTTATGCACTCAAACATAAGTTTGATACAATTGATACCATAGATATTCTTGACTGCAACGGCGGCGATCATGGCTATGCATTTGCTACCAATTTTAATCCCGAAATTAATCTTCGAGAGGTTTCTGCGGCGGGGAGCTATTGGGAAAACGGGCATTGGGTAGAGGTGCCCGCCATGAGCATAAAACGGGAATACTATTTTGACCAAGTGGGACAAAAGGATATGTATTTGCTGCACCATGAGGAAATTGAATCCTTGGCGAAAAATATTCCTGATGTCAAACGGATACGATTTTTTATGACATTTGGACAAAGTTACTTGGATCATATGCGGTGTTTGGAAAATGTGGGGATGCTTTCCACAACGCCGATTTTATATGAAGGGAAAGAGATTGTACCGATTCAATTTTTAAAAGCACTTTTGCCAGATCCGGCAAGCCTCGGGCCGCGCACAAAAGGGAAGACGAATATCGGATGTATTTTTACAGGGAAGAAAGACGGAAAGGAAAAATCATATTATCTATATAATGTATGCGATCATCAGGAATGTTTCCGTGAGGTCGGTTCACAGGCGATTTCTTATACGACAGGCGTTCCGGCAATGGTTGGCGCAATGATGCTGTTAACAGGAAAATGGAACAAAGCCGGTGTTTATACGGTGGAGCAGTTTGATCCAGACCCTTATATGGAAGCACTGAATCGCTGGGGGCTTCCATGGCAGGAAAGTGATAGTCCGGTGCTTGTGGATTAAAGGGGGAAACGTATGTATTTGCCAAGTATGGTTGGAGAAGTGGCAACGCCTTGTTATTTAATAGGAGAGGGATTGCTGCGGCGCAATCTGGAAATTTTGCGGCGCGTAATGGATGAAACGGGTTGTAAGATTTTGCTGGCGCAAAAGGCGTTTTCAATGTATTACTTTTATCCATTAATTGGGCAGTATCTAAGTGGATTTACGGCAAGCGGTCTGTACGAGGCTAGGCTTGCTTATGAAACGATTTGCAAAACGAAAATAACCGATAGGAGTGGTGTGGAGAAAACGTGTGAAAATCATGTTTTTTCGCCGGCTTATACCGAGCAGGATATGGAGGAACTGCTGAAAATCTGCGATCATATTGTGTTTAATTCCTTTGCGCAGTGGGAAAAGTACAAGGATAGAGCGTTGGCAGCAGGCGTTGTGTGTGGGCTTCGTATTAACCCAGAGTTTTCTACGCAGGAACACACAATTTATGACCCTTGTGCCGCTGGTTCTAGGCTTGGCGTAACGTTGGAAAATTTTCAGCCGGAACGGTTAGAGGGATTGTCGGGGCTGCATTTTCATTGTCTTTGTGAGCAGGATGCGGATGCTTTGGAACAGACGTTTGAAGCGGTTGCTGATAAATTCGGAGCATATCTGTACAATATGGAATGGATAAATTTCGGCGGCGGGCATCATATTACAAGAGAAGGATACGATATGGATAGCTTGATTGCCTTAATCAAAAGGGTACAGCAGCAGTACCAAGTACAAGTTTATCTGGAACCGGGCGAAGCAGTGGCGTTAAATGCGGGGTTTCTGGTGACAAAGGTATTAGATTTTGTGAAAAATGGAGAGGTGGTTAATGCGATTTTGGATACCTCCGCCGCCTGTCATATGCCGGATGTATTGGAAATGCCATACCGTCCGCCGCTCTATGGCAGCGCAGCAGCAGGAGAAAAGGCGTATACCTATCGGCTTTGTGGCCCAACTTGTCTTGCTGGCGATATTATTGGGGATTATTCGTTTGAGAAACCGCTGCAGATTGGAAGTCATCTTGTATTTGGTGATATGGCAATTTATTCTATGGTGAAAAATAATACATTTAATGGAATGCCGCTGCCAGATATTGTGGCGTTTGCGGATAATGGAACGTGGGAAGTTGTAAAGCATTTTGATTATCAAGACTTTAAGCGGCGTTTATAGATATTTGGGCTGTAGTGCAGATTAGGGGCGCATTAAACTTGGATTATTTTCCAACAAATCCTTTGATATAAATGGAAAGCATTTAGATTATATAAAGGTGCTGTATTGGGAGGAAACGGGATGGTTGTGTTAAGAGAAATTACAAAAGAGAATTATGAAGAATGTCTTAATTTGAATATTGCAGATAGTCAAAAAAATTTTGTTTCCTCAACGGCGCATTCGCTGGCACAGGCATGGGTTTATTATAATACAGCGTTTCCCTTTGCTATCTATGCAGATGATGTCATGGTTGGATTTATAATGTTGGGATATTATGAGGAACGAGGATATTACACTTTATGGAAATTCCTGATTGATGAGAAGTATCAAAACAAAGGGTATGGCAAAAAAGCTTTAAAACTTGGTATTGATTATTTGGTGAATCGTTTTAATGTGAAAGAGATTTATACAGCATATTATGTAATGAATCGTATTGCAAGAAATCTTTATGCATCAGTAGGATTTTGTGAAACGGGAGAAAGAGTGGGAAATGAGATTGGTATGAAATTAACAATCGGGAATTGTATAGAAAGCAATTGCGGAAAGTGATTGCTAGGTATAGGAGGTTACAGTTTAGCCTAGGGGGCTGTCGCATTAAGGATAACAGATACAAGATATTGCAGTGCTGCATTGCATTTTATACTATATCTTGCATATTTAAAACTTATTGCGACAACCCCTGTGAGAACACGTAGAGGTTGAGATGCATCAAGTCACAGTTTATGGCTTTGACATCACAAAGTGGTTTTGTATGGATTAATGAATTACAATTCAGCAAGGCGATTGTAACTATAAGAGAAAGGAATGGTGAAAAGAGTGAAAGAATTTGATAATACTTTCACAATTTGTTTGTGCCTTGGAAAGGAATGGCGAAAAATATGAATAAAAACGATTTTGCATTGACACCGCCAATGGGGTGGAATAGCTATGATTATTATGATACGACAGTAACAGAGGAACAGATTAAGGCAAATGCAGACTATATGGCAAAGCATTTAAAACAGTATGGCTGGGAATATATTGTTGTAGATATTGAATGGTATGCAAACGATGCTGGAACAAAGCGGGATCAGTATCAGTACATTCCTTTTGGAGATTTGGAGATGGATCAATGGGCGCGGCTGCAGCCAAGTCCTAAGCGTTTTCCTTCGTCCGCGGATGGAAGCGGATTTACAGCGCTTGCGGCATATGTGCACAGCCTTGGGTTAAAATTTGGGATTCATATTATGCGGGGGATTCCACGCAAAGCGGCAGAGCAGCACTGTGCGGTGATGGGAACAGATGTAACAGCAGATGCAATTGCCGATCCTTCGTCGATTTGTATTTGGAATCCTGATATGTACGGTGTGCGCAATACGCAGGATGGGCAGGCGTATTATAATTCGCTGATTGAAATGTATGCGCAGTGGGGCGTGGATTTTATTAAATGTGATGATATTTGCGACAGCCGCTTATATCGGAGCGAATATTTTTCTGGCTGGCATGAAACAGAAATGCTTCACAATGCAATTATAAAGTGTGGCAGACCGATTGTACTTAGTCTTTCACCGGGGCCGGCGCATATTGATCGCGCTTGGCAGTATTGCAATTATGCAAATATGTGGCGTATTACCGATGATTTATGGGATCAGTGGGAATTGTTAAAAGTGATGTTTTGGCGCTGTGAATTATGGCAGAATCACGTAGGGAAAGGCTGTTTTCCTGATTGTGATATGCTTCCGTTGGGAACGCTTGGCGGTGGTTTTGGTAACGGTGAATGGAAGTGCAATTTGACAAAAGATGAGCAGAAAACCATGATAACGCTGTGGTGTATGTTCCGCTCACCGTTAATGATCGGTGCAGAATTGACAAAGCTGGACGATTGGACGCTTTCGCTGCTGACCAATGAAGATTTGCTGGCGTTATTGGGAGAAAACTGTACAGAAACCCAGATCGTTCGTACAGATGATATGGCAGTTTGGAAGAATAAGGATGCTAAAACAGGTGTGTTGTGTGTGGCGTTGTTTAATCTTGGCGATACGCAGGAAATAATTTCTGTTGATTTGCCGATATTGAAGGAAGGGCTTGACAGTGGGAAAACATATAAGTTGCTGGAATTGTGGGATAAAACACAGACCCAGACAAAAAGCGGCAAAATCGAAGCCGAAGTTCCAGCGCATGGCGTGAAGGTGTTTCGGGTGGAAGCATAGATATATTGTACAATAAAAAGATTTGCAGTGCAGTTATGCACGGGGGTGTCGTATTAAAGAAAATGTATACAAGATAGATAATACCATGCTGTGTTTTATGCAATATTTTGCATCATCGAAGCTTATTGCGACAGCCTCAAATTCCCTTAATGTGGCTGTGTGAATATTGTTATACTTAGCGTTAGTTTTTTCAAAGCTTAGTATAATGCAAAATATTGAGTTTGTGTTACAAGAGGATAGTTTATAATTATTTGTATTGTTTATATTCACGAGCGATAAATTTTACCATATCATTCAATTGTAAACCCATAAGGTGAATATGTTCTAAAAATTTAATAAATAAAAGTTTTTTGGGGATTACAGTTCTCAAAATTTCACCAAACGGTGAAAGCATTTTGAAGGAATATGCTGCCAAAAACAGAAAATTTCAAGACTATAAAGGCTTATTCACTCAATGGGTTTACGGATTTGAACTATAGTCAACCACTAAAAGTAATTTGTAGAAATTCAATTGAGAATAGAATATTTTTAGGGAATGAAAAAGTAAATTTGGATGCAATTAAGGCAAAAGTATATTTGTGCAAGAATTAATGAAAAAAGAGTTGATATAATGAGTAATGAAGAATATAATTTAGACAGACAGACAGACAGACAGACAGACAGACAGACAGACAGACAGACAGA
>CBCOYO010000116.1:0-10836 GCA_965114465.1 uncultured Lachnospiraceae bacterium | reverse complement strand
GTTACAATTCACACTCATGCCAGTTTTTATTAGCTTATAAGTTACTGCGGTGTGAAAAGTAACCCTTTATATACTTGCTGATTCGAACTCAGTATATCATAAAACAACCGCTTTGCACAGTTTAGGACACAAAAACTCGCAAATCCCCATTCACACAGGTATTGCGAGCTTTTTTATTTTATATTTTATTCTATATCAATATATTCTAAATTTCCTGCATCCTCTTCTGACAGCGGATTCTCTCTATATCCTCTCTGCTGCTGGGCTGCCTGCGGCGGGCGCTGTGGCGGATTGGGATTCATTCGTCTTTGCGGCTGTCCGCCTGTGGGTCTACCACCTTGCGGTCTAACCGGCTCACGCATTGGACGTCCCTCCCCGTCGAGTCGTCTGCGGACGGTTACTTCTCCGTCAGACTGCGGACGGCGCACTGGCTGTCCGTTTGCGCCTTGCGGCATTCCTCCTTGCGGCTGCGGACGACGCACTGGTTGTCCGTTTGCACCTTGCGGCATTCCTCCTTGCGGCTGTGGGCGGCGTACCGGCGGCTGCTCACCTTGCGGCATTCCTCCCTGCGGCTGCGGACGGCGCATTGGCTGTCCTCCCCTGCCATCATAGGGCGAAGCAGGACGGCTGACCGGACGGCGCGGCTGCTTTTCCTCAAGGTCATCTTCCATGTTTTCTAAATCTTCGATATCATCATCTTCTGATTCTTCTTCGTCATCCTCTCCGGAGTAACCACTGCCATATTCCCGCAGTTTTAAGAACATTAAACCAATAATCGCAATTAAAATCACAATTACAATTGCCAAAGCAATAACGGGCAGGTACTGCATAATAAGACTTGGTGAAGACACCCCTTCTACTGTATAGGCATATCTTATATAATTTTGTGTAGCAACATCAACTAAATACCAACCTTGCTCACCTGTTGTTTCTTGACCATAGTATATAACAAATTGTCCACCTTTCTCCCCATCACCATTCTTATAACAAACACCTTCTCCTGTAGTCCAGTTACCAGCTTTAAATCCTGGCATTATGTATGGCTTTTCTTCTGTAGGTAACGGTGTAGGAATCGCCCTTTGCACTGGCTGTTCAGGCTGTACCTCCTCTGGCGGCTGCACATCTTCAGGCTGTTCCTCTGGCGGTTGATCGCCCTCGCCTTCTGGTACTTGTGTTTCACCATTTCCTTCTCCGGATATCTGCGAAACTGCCGGATCGCCACCGACATTATCAAAACTTACCAAGTCAGAACGGATATAACCCGTTACACCGTTATTCTCTATCTGATACCAAACTTTTCCGTCTGCTCCTGTGGTTTCGCCGGTAACATTTAATACTGCGCCTTTATTTACTGTACCCACAGAATCATCCGATGTGGAAGCGCTTTTGCGGATACGCGCTGTTGCTGTTGTCACCTTGCATTTATTGCCGCTTGTTGACGGTGCTGTCGCATTATTGTCCGTAGAAGTGTTGCTAGTACCTGCATTACTGGTACTGATATTCCCCTCTGTTACTTTGACCAAATCACTTCTTATATAGCCTTTTTTATCTGCCTCAACATAGACTTCATACCAAACTTTTCCATCCGATCCCGTTGTCTGGCTGACAATATCAACGCTCTTTCCTTTTTTGGCGCTCCCAACTGGTTCACTGTCCGTTCCGGGTGACTGCCTGATTTTAGAATCAAAAAGCACAGTGCCTTTCCCTTCCGCGTAGCAGTCAATACTAATACTTAATACCAAACAAAAGATAATTGCTGCCAATATGTGTTTTAAGTTACTTCGTTTCTCCATCTTCATTTTATAATCATGCTCCTTTTTCTGCCTGCGGATTTTTTACTCCGGCAATGAAATATCACAACATCTTACTTGTCCAAATCTAATCTATTGCAATATTTATATGGTACGTCATTGTTATCCTTTATGCCTTGCTATTTTTCTGTCCTTACAAAAATAAAAAACGCTGGTATCATTATCAAAACTACGATTGCTACACCAATCATAGGAAGCAGCAGCTTATTTTCAGGGTCTACTGCTACACCCTCCGCAGCATATAAATATCTTTGTGCTGTCTGATTTTTTATATCTACCATATACCAGTCTGGATCACTATTTGCAGCCTGCCCATAATATATCATAAAATCATCATTCTTATAACATATAACCTCTGCTGATTCTGCAAATTTAGAGGGTTTAAATCCCTTAATAATATAGGGAATTTCATCTTCATCTGTCGGAAGCGGTTTTGGTATTTCTTTGCTTTTTGGTATCAGTGTATCGTATTCTGCTGTTAAGACATACCTTTGTACTGTCCGTTCGCTTATATCTACCATATACCACGCTGGTTCATAATTTAAAATTTGACCATAGTATATATAGAAATCTCCATTTTGATAATAAGTGCCCTCTATATCATTCCAATCGTGAAGTGCAAATCCCGGCAGCATATCAGGTTCTTCCTTCGTAACCACCGGTGTTGGTATAACAGGAAGTTTTTCTGTCTGTTCTTTCCATACTCCCCCTATAATTGGATCTGACACATACAGTTCACCATCAAAATCTGTCACTTTCACATAATCCGAACGAATATAACCAATAATAGCGCCATTTCTTATCTGAAACCAGATATTTGAATCAGTTCCTGTTACCTGCCTAATAATAAGAACGGTCTGCCCTTCTTCCAAAGTGCCAACCTGCTTACTTGAGGAATCTGCCTCCGCTCGTATCGCAATATCTTCTAATACTTTGGCATCTGCATCCGCATAACAGATTGTACCGCTGGAAAACAGCAGATAAAACAGTACTGCCGTCAGTATATATTTTAAATAGCTGCGTATTTTTATTTTCATTTGCAAAATCTGCTCCTTATACCTCGTCAATCGCTTTTCCAATATCATGGCGCATATACTTGTTATCAAACGTAACCCACTCTGCTGCCTGATATGCGTTTGCTCTGGCTTCTTTTAAAGTCGCACCCTTTGCTGTAATTCCCAGTACGCGGCCGCCGTTTGTAACAAACCTGCCGTTTTCATCCAATTTCGTGCCTGCATGGAAGCAATAATACCCTTCCTTGCCTTCGAACTGCTCTAATCCCTTAATTTCCATCCCTTTCTCATATTTTATCGGATAGCCGTCACTAGCAAGCACAACGCAGACTGCCGCATTGTCCTCAAACTGCAAATCCACCTGATCCAACGTGCCTTCGACACAAGCCTCCATAACCTCGATAATATCATTTTTCATGCGCGGAAGCACCACCTGCGCCTCCGGATCACCAAACCGTGCATTGTACTCTAGCACTTTTGGGCCATTGGACGTCAACATTAATCCAAAGAAAATAATTCCTTGAAATGGTCTGCCCTCTGCCGCCATAGCATCGACTGTTGCCTGATAAATATATTTCTTACAAAAGTCATCCACTTCTTGGGTATAAAAAGGACTTGGCGAAAATGTACCCATACCACCGGTGTTTAATCCCTGATCACCATCCATTGCACGCTTGTGATCCTGTGCGGAAGTCATTGTCTTAATGGTTTTTCCATCGACAAAGGATAATACAGATACCTCCCTGCCTGTCATAAATTCCTCTATTACCATACGATTTCCTGCTGTACCAAACTGCTTGTCCAGCATTATCGACTGCACACCTTTCTTAGCTTCCTCCAATGTATTACAAATTAACACACCTTTTCCCAGTGCCAAGCCATCCGCTTTTAGCACAATCGGAAAGTTTGCCTGCTCTAAATATGCGAGCGCCTGTTCAGCATTGTCAAAGTTTTCATATGCTGCGGTGGGAATCTGATACTTCTTCATTAAATCCTTGGAAAAGGCTTTAGAGCCTTCCAAAATTGCAGCATTTTTGCGTGGCCCAAACACCTTTAGCCCTTCTGCTTCAAATGCATCTACAATACCACCCACCAATGGATCATCCATACCAATAATTGTAAAATCAACTGCCTGTTCTTTCGCAAACGCAGTCAGCTTGTCAAATTCCATTGCGCCAATCGGCACACACTCCGCAATCTGTCCAATTCCAGCGTTCCCTGGCGCACAAAATATTTTATCCACTTTAGGGCTTTTTGCCACACTTGCAGCAATAGCATGCTCTCTGCCACCACTGCCTACAATTAAAACTTTCATTATACACCTCTCTTTCCATACTCCTGTTAACATTCGTAATATATACCAGCAAACATTAATGACTGTTTGCTATCATCTGAATCGCCTGCGGCAATATTATCCACTCCGCCTGTTCCATCACACGCTGCTGCAACGTTTTCGGCGTATCATCTGGCAGCACTTCCACTGCTTTCTGCAAAAGAATCGGACCGGTATCTGTCCCCTCATCTACAATATGTACCGTAGCGCCTGTCACCTTTACACCGCGTTCCAATACTGCTTCATGGACACGCAGCCCATAAAATCCTTTTCCGCAGAAAGAAGGAATCAGCGAGGGATGTATATTAATAATATGCCCCCCATACCTTTGTACCATTGCCGGCGGGAGTACCACCAAAAAACCTGCCAATACAATTAAATCTGGTGCTGCCTCCTCCACACAGGCAAGCAGCGCATCGTTAAACGCTTCTCTGCTTTCATAGTCCTTCGGCGATATGGCAACAGCATCAATTCCCTTGTTTTTTGCCCGTTCAAGAGCATATGCACCCTTATTGTTGCTAATAACGCGCACAATACGCGTATTTGTTATTTTCCCTGATTCTATGGCATCCATGATTGCCTGCAAATTAGTACCGCCCCCAGATACACATACACAAATATTTAACATAGGGTTACTCCTTTTTCGCCTGCCTTTGTTTCTCCGATTACAAAACAGGTTTCCCCAGCTGCTTGAATTGCTTCCATTGTCTTCTCGACATCACTGGGGTCAACAGCTATCACCATTCCAATTCCCATATTAAATGTGTTGTACATCATATGTTCTTCAAGTGCACCCTTTTTCTGCATAAGAGAAAAAATCGGCGGCATCGGATAACTGTCTTTATGAATTACTGCATGAATTCCCTCTGAAAGCATTCTTGGAACGTTTTCGTAAAAGCCGCCGCCAGTAATATGGCTGCATGCCTTAATACGTACACCTGCCTCCTTAATACTCCTTAATGCCTTAACATAAATTTTCGTTGGTGTCAAAAGCGTTTCGCCAAGTGTTTTCCCCAATTCGTCATAATATGTTTCCAAACTTTCGCGTGTCATATCAAAGAGCTTACGCACAAGAGAAAATCCATTGCTGTGTACTCCGCTTGACGCAATTCCAATTAAGGATTCTCCTACTTTTAAGTCCGCTCCTGTGATTAAGTCTTTCTCATCCACAACGCCAACAGCAAAGCCTGCAAGATCGTATTCTTCAACAGGATAAAAACCCGGCATCTCAGCAGTTTCACCGCCGATTAACGCAGCACCTGACTGAATACAACCATCTGCAACACCCTTTACAATCGTAGCGATCTTTTCTGGCTCATTCTTTCCGCAGGCAATATAATCAAGAAAAAACAACGGTTCTCCGCCTGCACAGGCAATATCGTTTACGCACATCGCAACACAATCAATCCCTATGGTATCATGCTTGTCCATTAAAAATGCTAGTTTTAGCTTTGTTCCTACACCATCCGTTCCGGAAACCAATGTAGGCTTCTCCATATCTTTAAATTTTTCCATAGAAAATGCACCCGAAAAGCCACCAATGCCACCAAGCACCTCTGACCGCATGGTTTTCTTAATATGCTCTTTCATTAACTCGACTGCCTGATATCCTGCCTCTATATCTACACCTGCATTCTTATAATCCATAATCGACCTCCGTTTATTCTATTCCAAACCTTACATGCCACAAGCCTTGTGCCAGCCAGCATCACAGTATAACCTTGTTAAACCCTAATCAATCTATTTCCTATATCTCTTAGGGCTGTCGCATTAAGGGACGCAGATACAAGATATCGTAATGCTGTATTGTATTTAGCGCTATATCTTGTATAATCAAAGCTTATTGCGACACCCCCAAATAACATTTACGTGTACTATAAATATTTCTTATAACCAATTTCTTGAAGCTTTGCATCCTTTGCTTCCACTTGCGCCTTTAACGTAGCAGAATATGCTTTTAACTTATCAAGCAGTTCACTGTCGGAAGTTGCAAGGATTTTTGCCGCAAGTAAACCCGCATTTGCCCCGCCGTTTATTGCCACAGTTGCCACAGGTATTCCGGAAGGCATCTGTACAATGGAATACAGAGAATCTCTACCTCCTAGAGAAGTGGTATGCATTGGAATCCCAATTACAGGCATTGGAAAAATCGCTGCGCACATTCCCGGCAAATGCGCCGCCATGCCAGCCCCCGCAATAATCACCTTAAATCCTTTTTCCTCAGCAGTCTTTGCATATTCAAAAAATATATCTGGTTCTCTGTGCGCAGAAATAATATTCATTTCAAAAGAAATCCCCAATTCCTCCAAAATATCTGCTGCCTTTGCCATCACTGGCATATCTGAATCAGACCCCATAACAATTCCAACCTGTGCCATAATTTCTCCTTTCCTAGTAAACTGCTGCAACACCATCTTGCCACAACCTATAGTTTAACGACTATCCGCCTATCCGTCAATAAAATTTATTGTAAACATTTTGTAAACAAATGTTCTTATTTATCAAATGCCTTGTTTAATTCTTGTGTTCCCTCCAGCACAAACCGCCCATTTTCAATAATTGGAAAAGCATTTCCTTCCTTATTATAGGCAATAATTGAGCCAAGTTCATCATAGGGAATTGTAATGTCCGTATGACAGCCAAAATATGCTTTTGTAGGGTCTGTCTTACGCAGAAGCGAAACCGAATTATCCCTAGCTATAATTTCTCTGCCATCCTCATTATACACCTTTACATCCTCGCTTCTGGAATAGCAGGTATCACCAACAGCAAAATGAGGGCCTGTTTTTTCTGCAATTAAAATCGGAAAACGACTTGCAATATTATATTTTTTCGCAGTCATATATGCTGTTGTATTCGTACCAATCGCAAATTCTCCCATTGGAAGCGATTCATAATGGTATAATACATTATCTTTGATATACTTTTTATTTTCATCCTCTGTTGCAAAGTTTGTACAAGTGTACTCCACAATCTTGCCATCCGCAAACACCATTTCCAGATTGTGATATTCTAATTCGTTTAAAAAGACACGGCTTACATGCAGCCTGCCATTTGTCCCCTCTAAAACAGGCGTTGTAAACACCTCTCCTACTGGAATATTTACATCGGCAACACAATTTTCAAATATTGCTTCTTTCTCTGGATTTTTCACTGGATAAAGCTGTACACGCAAGTCCGTTTTATTGCCGTTCATTCCTTTAATTTCCACATAATTGGACTGATTGAGTATATCAATCATTTTCGCCTGAATCCGCTCGTAGGTTGTATAATCCAGCGTGTTTAATTTCACTGTTTCATCAAAAATCTCTTCAAACTGCTCGCCAATCGCCGGAACTGGAAAAGCGATAATCGTAAAACTCCGCTCTTCCTCCTTAATATACTGGCTGCGCAAATCTGCTGCCAACCCTCTATACTCAGCAGAAAGTTTCTGCTGTTCACTGTCCAATGCGCAGGCTTCTTTTTTATATATCGGTGAAAATGGTATATCGCCAAACACCTCTATTACAGCCGGGCCTGCGTATTTTGCCGCCTTCTCCTTATTTTCCTCATAAGCAAGTTTTAAGACTTCCAGCCTGCGATTCATTAACTTTTTATCCCAAAACAGCGCCATATCATCCTTATGATCATAATCGAACTGCTTATTTGCAATCGCACCGTAATAGCCCATTTTGCCTGCGCCTCTACGGTAAAAAATACTGTCATGCGCCCGAAACGCAGTCGGTTTTAACCCCATTTTCTCAAAATTGCGAATCGCTGCCCTTACAACACGCTCAAAGCCAAGTACATAATGAATATCCACCGTTTGCTTTTTGCTTAGATCCTTGTTTCCTTTTACAAATCCAATACGGTATCCCTCTGTATACGTATCTGCGATCAACTGAATCCGATCTTCTGGCAGCGTATTGAGATACTGTGCCATACGTTCAATATCCGCCGTAATATATTCCCCGTACTGATACAGATAACGGAGATCGCTTAAATCGCTGTCCATAATAATGCGGACTGCAAAGTCACAAACCGGATCTACCTGCGACTTTACACGCCATGCCGCAGCCGTTTCCGAATAATCGCTTACAAACCAATATAAAATTTCCCGAATATCGCTCTCTAAAGGCACGCCCGCTTTTTCCGGCAAATCTTCTAAATCTGCCTCGGACTTTGCATATGCAAATGTATTATAAACTTCCACAAATAGTTCCATGCGGATAATTAATTCCTCAATTCGGTTCTCGAATGCATCTGCTATCATACTGCGCAGTTCTGTGTAAAGAAAACAAAGCAGTTTGCCAAAACCATCACCAAGCTGTGCACAGGCATATGTTGGATTTGCATAGCTATTGTGATAATTCTCCTCCAAAATATCTGTATACAGTGCTTTGTTTGCAGTGCGCAGTTCCTCCAAACCAGCCATATTTCCGGACTGGCAAAATGCACCCTGCTGTACACGTTCATAAGTTTCCATCACCTGTACAATAAATGCCGCTGTTCTCTGAAAATAATCTTTGTAAACTGCCGAAACTTCCTGTACCTTTGCAATCTCACGAATTCTCTCACAGGAAAGCCCATATCTCTCTTGTAAAACTACTGTTTCTGCCATATTAAACCACTCCCATATAAAGAATAAAACTACAAGCCGCCATAGCCACAACATTAAACAAAATTCCCGTTACCGGAAAAAAGCGAAAAATATCCTGTTCCATACTAGAACGTATGCCAAGTATCAGCCCTATTCCTGCATAGATAATCGAAAGCACAATCACAGCGCCGTACTGCATCGGAGCATCGCCGCGATTGCGATAAGTTAGATATACGGCAATGCACACGGAAACGACCGATATTATTCCCAAAACCGTAGACATAATACCACGTTTTGGATTTTTCTTATTTGTAAAAATATAGCCAGATTTATTTAAAAACCGAAACATTACCGCCTATCCTTTCCCTGATAAAAGGCATTCTTATGAAATTTTCTTTCATAGGAATGCCCATGCCAGTCCCTATTAAAATAAAATCTTAGATTTCCCAATTAAAAGCCGTCCTCCACTGATCAAAAGCAAAATACCGCTTGTCAGCCCAACAACAATCGAAACCACTCCAAGAATAATTGAAAGTGCTCCAGCACGTCCCATTGCTTTATATATTTTCTCGTCCATGAAAGCCTCCCTTCTATACCACAAAACCATTGCCGTTTTACCTTGCCAAGCCACAAAACTTTTGCCGTTTTGCCTTGCCAAACTATACTGCAAACTTTAAAAATTTTTATTTTGCACCATACTGCACATAATATGCGTCAATCGCTTCCTTAAGCGTATCGTCAATCAGCACTCTGCCATTATAGTTCCTATTGTAGAGATGCGCAATCACTTCCTCCATTGTTACAATTGCTCCGGTTTCGATACCATATACTTCCCGAATTTCTGCCAGTGCATTAATTTGGGTTTTGCCGCGCTCCTGACGATTTAGGCTAACCATAAGCCCTACAACATCCACATTCGCCTGCTCCTTTAAAATAGGGAACGTTTCATCAATGGATTTACCAGAAGTAGTAACATCCTCAATAATAACGACTTTATCCCCATCATGCAGTTCACTTCCCAACAGAATCCCCACGTCACCGTGATCTTTTATCTCCTTGCGATTAGAACAATACCGAATATCCTTATTGTACAATTCACTAAACGCCATTGCTGTTGTTACCGCAAGCGGAATCCCCTTATATGCCGGCCCAAAAAGCACATCAAAATCTGAACCGTAGTTTTCATAAATTGCCTGTGCATAAAAGCGTCCCAGCCGCCGAAGCTGCGTACCCGTTACATATGCGCCTGCATTCATAAAAAAGGGAGATTTTCTTCCGCTTTTTAAGGTAAACTCACCAAACTTTAATACATTGCTGTCAACCATAAATTCAATAAACTCTTTTTTATAATTTTCCATTGTACTGCCCTTCTTTTTAGTTTAATTATTTTAATGATCTTGTTTTTCGTTTATTAGTCATAATGATCTTGTTTCTCGTCTATTGGTCATAATGATCTTGTTTCTCGTTTATTGGTCATAATGTTCTTGTTTTTCGTTTATTAGTCATAATGATCTTGTTTTCCGTTTACTTGTTTTGTGTTGATTATGTACTCTCTGGAAATCGTTCCTATTTTTTCAATATTTTCCCTATTTTACCACATTCACTATTGAATTTCAATCCGTTGTTGTGAAAGAATTGCCGGATTCTATATTATGTCTTTGTATCTTGCATTTTTGCATTTCATATAAAATTATGTTCTTGTTCGATTTTTGAGATACAATTGATGCAAAATTCAAATAGAATTGGGAAATTTTCACAAAACTTCTGTTCCTATTGGTTGTATTGTTATCCACACAAAATCCTATTAATTTATGTGGATAATGTGGATAAGTCGGTGTATAAGTCGATTTTATTCATTTTTTTGTCTTTTCTGTTGTGGATAACTTGTGAATTGTAAAAAAAATGACTGTTGTGTCAGAACTTATGTTTGTTCGATTTTTGTGCATTTTTCCTAATACTATTTTTTAGTTGATTTTTAATTGAATTTGGATTATTTTAATTAAGTTTTTGTTCGATAAATTCTTATCAATTATCTTCCACTACTCGCCGCGCCGGGTGCATGTTGCGTCAGCAACTAATTTCCTTATGCGCCCGTGTGCA
>CBCOYO010000115.1:0-11016 GCA_965114465.1 uncultured Lachnospiraceae bacterium | reverse complement strand
TTTCCAATGGCTGGATACGTAACAGTTCAATGGGTTATCTGAACTGTTACGATTGAAAAATCATTTGAATGGAGGAGAAAACAGTGGCTGAGTCAATGAAAGGGTTAAAAAGAACCCATAGATGTACAGAGGTATCTGCCGCAAATATCGGTGAAGTCGTTACCGTAATGGGATGGGTACAGAAAAGCAGAAATAAAGGCGGCATTATTTTTGTAGATTTGCGTGATAGAAGCGGGCTTTTGCAGATTATATTTGAACAGAGTGAGGATGCAAGCCGTGCGGTTGATGCCGAAAATTTTGCAAAGGCAGAGTCGCTGCGCAGTGAATTTGTTGTGGCAGTTGTCGGAAAAGTGGAAGCGCGTGAGGGCAACACGAATCCCAACATGAAGACAGGCGATATTGAAGTAAGGGCAACACAGTTAAGAATATTGTCGGAGTCTGAAACGCCGCCGTTTCCAATTGAAGCAGCTTCTAAAACAAAGGAAGAATTGCGGTTAAAATATCGTTATCTTGATTTGCGCCGTCCAGATTTGCAGCAAAATATTATTATGCGCAGTCATATTACGGCAAAAATCAGAGAGTTTATGACCAAAGAGGGCTTTCTTGAGATTGAAACACCGATTTTAAATAAATCCACACCAGAAGGCGCGCGGGATTATCTAGTGCCAAGCCGTGTTCATCCGGGAAATTTTTATGCGCTGCCGCAGTCGCCGCAGTTATTGAAACAGCTTTTAATGTGTTCGGGATTTGACCGTTATTTTCAGATTGCGAAGTGTTTCCGCGATGAGGATTTGCGTGCCGACAGACAGCCGGAATTTACGCAGGTAGATATGGAACTTTCGTTTGTGGATGTGGATGATGTAATTGAAGTGAACGAACGTCTTCTGCAATATATTTTCAAAGACGCGATTGGTATTGATATTCCGCTTCCGATTCCTAGAATGACTTGGCAGGAAGCAATGGATCGCTTTGGCTCGGACAAGCCGGACACGCGCTTTGGCATGGAACTTGTCAATGTTAGTGAAACGGTTGCAGGCTGTGGATTTAGTGTATTTACGAGTGCACTGGAAAATGGTGGTTCTGTGCGCGGCATTAATGCAAAAGGTCAGGGAGAGATGCCACGGAAGAAAATTGATGCGCTGGTAACATTTGCGAAGGACTTTGGTGCGAAAGGGCTTGCGTATATTGCAATTTTGCCTGACGGAACAAGGAAATCTTCTTTCGCAAAGTTTATGACAGATGCAGAAATGGACGCATTAGTACAGAAAATGGGCGGCGAAAACGGCGATTTACTGCTGTTTGCAGCTGATAAAGATAAAGTGGTATGGGATGTCCTTGGAAACTTACGTTTGGAATTGGCAAGAAATCTTAATTTACTCGACAAAAATCAATATAATTTCTTATGGGTAACAGAGTTCCCGCTGTTAGAGTGGAGCGAGGAGGAAAAACGCTATGTAGCGATGCATCATCCGTTTACGATGCCGATGGAGGAGGACTTAGAGCTGCTTGACACCGAACCGGGAAAGGTGCGTGCGAAGGCTTATGATATTGTATTAAACGGTACAGAGCTTGGTGGTGGCAGTGTGCGTATTTTCCAGAACAATATTCAAGAGAAAATGTTTGAGATTATTGGATTGACAAAGGAAACGGCAAATGAACGTTTTGGCTTCTTATTAAATGCGTTTCAATATGGTGTGCCGCCTCACGCAGGACTTGCGTTTGGGCTTGATCGTATTGTAATGCTGATGGTGCAGGCAGATTCTATCCGCGAAGTAATGGCATTCCCCAAGGTCAAAGACGCTTCCTGCTTAATGACAGAAGCACCGAATCTGGTAGATGCATACCAGTTGGAAGAACTTGGGATTGCGATTGTAAACCCGAAAGAGTAGAATGGCAGTTGGAAAAAGGAAATGGCAAAAGGAAATATTGTAAATAAAAAAACTGCAAAGAAAAAGCTTACAGCAAAAGAAAAAAGACTGCTTGCAGGAAAGCGGGAGCTGGCATTGCAGATAATCGCACGGCTCAAAGAGGAATATCCGGACGCTGGCTGTACACTAGATTATAATCAAGCATGGAAACTATTGGTAAGCGTGCGCCTTGCCGCTCAATGTACCGATGCACGAGTAAATATTGTCGTGGAAGGGTTGTATCAGAAATATCCAAGCGTTGCGGCACTTGCAGCAGCACAGCCGGAGGATATTGAACGTATTGTAAAGCCTTGCGGACTAGGGCATACGAAAGCACGTGATATTAGTGCTTGTATGAAAGTGCTGCATGAGCAGTATCATGATCAAGTCCCTAATAATTTTCAGGCGCTGCTTGCTTTGCCAGGCGTTGGGAGAAAGAGTGCAAATCTGATTATGGGAGATGTTTTTGGGAAACCTGCAATTGTTACAGATACGCACTGTATCCGTTTAACGAACCGCATGGGATTGGTGGACGGCATAAAAGAACCTAAGAAGGTAGAAATGGCACTGTGGGATATTGTTCCGCCAGAGGAGGGCAGTGATTTCTGTCACCGCCTTGTCTATCATGGCAGGGAAGTCTGTACAGCACGAACAAAACCTTACTGCGAGAAATGCTGTTTAAATGATATTTGTAGTAAAAATATCTAAAAGTATATTTGAATGATAGACTATAAGAGTTATGCATAAAAATAAAGGGGCTGTTGGGATATTGCATTGTTTCTCGACAGCCCCTTTTATTGTGTGCAGACCCATGCTGAGGAAATTTGCCGCACTTTATATGTATTTTTATGCATCTTGTGCGGTTTCTGTTTCTTGGGCGGGTTCACTGTTATCGCCCTCAGCATTTTTATGATGTGGGTGTGCCCCGATTACATTAATCGCAGTAACAACCGCTGTTAAAATTTCTGTCTTTGCCTGTGTGGATGAAGTGTTTACTTTGTGGAACAGCGCGCCGGTATCGGAACGCACATAATTGGGCTTTAAACGGTTTAAGGCATAAGTAGCCATATCCAAACGGCAGTCCTCACAGGAACAAATATCCGTCATAGTTGGTAAAATTTGGTTTAACTGAAATTCTACATCATCTTCCATAATATTTTTTAGACCTTGCATAAGAATCCCCTTTCTTTGTGCCGGAACAAAATCCGGCTCCCTTTTTATGCACACGGACGCGGTAAGAAAATATGCAGCTAAAGCTGCCTACGTCCGGCGCGCGAGTAGGGGAAGATGGCTTCCTTCCTTACTCGAATGTGCATGGGTGTCCCAATAAAGTATGTCAGCAAATCTGACGGATGCCCAGCGTACGAGTATGAGAAGAAACCTTCCCTACTCAATTGCACAGCGCCATACAGTAGAAATATGTCGTTAAGACGGCGTATAGGGCGTGTGGAGTAGGGGAAAATTTCCCTTACTTGATTTACGGTTACATCAACACAATATATAGTATATGTTAGTACATTTTAGCAAATTAAGCAATAAAAAATGGAAGAATATCATAAAAATGTTTGAATTTTGGGTAACAGTTCAGATAACCCATTGAACTGTTACGAATTTTGAACACAGTTTGCCGCTAGTAACTAAAATTACTATAAATTTTTACCGCTTGCCTTGTTATTTCTAGTATTTTATTATTATAATAGGAATGGTCAATGGAATTTTATTGTATGATAAAACGAAGGGAGAATAAGATGAGTACTAAAATAAAAAGAATTGTATCGGTAATACTTGTGTTTGCAATGGCGTTTTCGATTCACATTACAGCCGCAGCTAAGGAAAGTGCAGGCAACGGGCTGGTTTTGTCGGCAGGTGCGTTGACCCTGACGGAAGGGAGCTCGGCTGTACTAGTTGCTGCTTTGCAAGAGGGATTTGATGCTTCAAGGCTTGCTTGTGTTTCGGCAGATCCTAATGTGGCAACGGTTATTCCCGTTGCGGCGGTAAATCATATTGCTAATTTTCAGGTGAACTATGTGGGCAGCGGGACAACCGTAGTAGCGATCTATCATTTAGATAATCCCGCAGTTGTAGCATATGCAGCAATTACGACTTCACCATTAATTATGGATATTCCGTCAAGACTTGGCACAAACCATGATAATTATTGTGAAGTAACGGGATATACTTTTGTGCCATATGATATGAATCAGTATGCTAGTATGAATGACTACAAATATACCATGAACTTGGAATATCGCTGTGTTTCGTATCAGGATGATGGGTTTTCGAAATGGGGCTGCTATGGTTATTTCTATGATGCCGCAGGAACAGTCCTTTCTAAAGTGCATTTATACTGTAGTTCTTTATCCAAAAACCGCATTTACAAAAGTGAATTTCATGTGCCTGTAAACGCAGTAAGATTTTCCATTGAAGGCTTTTAAAAGAGCAAGTTTTTATTTAATGTATTAAAAATTTAATGGATTTTAAATTTTCCTAAATAATCTAAAAGTTCAATGAATATGCTTTTCATATGGATTAAATTCGTATAAAATAACATAAGGATTTTTGATATTTATAAAAACTTAAAGTTCGTGATATTAACAAATTGATTGAAATGAAAATGGGAGCAGACATATGAAAAATAGACAAAAAATCATAGCATTGCTTTTGGGAGCAGCAGTATCTCTGACAGCGCTTGGCGGATGTGGTCAGAAAGTGCAAGAGGAAGAAACAGCAGAAGATGTTGCGATTGTTGAGGCAGCAGTTCCTACAGTGGGAGATTTAACACTGCGTGGTGAATTTATTGCAACAATAAATCCAGACGATTCGGTATATGTAATTCCCAAAACAACGGCGGAGGTGCTTTCGGTAAAGGTTTCTGCAGGTGATGTTGTTGCAGAGGGGGATATTTTGGCAGTGCTCGATGACACAATTGCGCAGATTAATATGGAAAATGCGCAGATTGCGGCGAAAAATGCACAGATTACACTGGATAATGCACAACATTCTTATAATCTAAGCTTTGGGGACGGCGCAACGACGATTAATGATATGCAGTCGGATAGTGCACTTTCACAGGCGGAGGACGGCGTGACACAGCTTCAGGAGAGTCTTGTAGACGCAATGGACGAACAGGCAAAATATAAGGATAAGCTTGCGGACGCCGAGGCAGAGCTTGCCGCTGTAAAAGAGGACTACGATTACCGTGAGGATGTAGACGAGATTAAAGATTATGCGGAATCGCTGAAAAGCGACGGCAATATGGCAGGGTATGCGGCAGCAATGGAGCGTTATCAGGCAGCAGCGGCACAGGATGCAAAGTGGCAGCAGACGATTGATGGCTATAAGTCAGCACTGGATCAACTAGATGAATCCATTGAAAAGCTTCAGGATAATATTGATACTACATATGAATCTTATAGCCAAGCAGTTACGTCTACAAATATTAAAAACGGGGAAATGCATGAAGAGCAGAAAAAAGTATCGCAGAACAGCATTTCACAGGCGCAGCTTTCGATGGAAAATTCTAAATTAACCGTAGAGCAGGCGCAGGAAAATTTGGATATGTACACAATAAAGGCAACGATTTCCGGCGTTGTGGAAACGGTGAATATTAAGGAGCATGACTTTGCAACCTCAAGCAATCCAGCATTTGTGATTTCCAACAAAGAAACTATGACAGCGACTTATTACGTTAGTGAGGATGTGCGTAATACATTTTCGATAGGACAGCCTATTACGATAGAAAAAGAGGGAAAAATTTATGACGGTGAAGTCCTTGAGATAGGCAGCGCGATCGATGCAACAACAGGCTTGTTTAAGGTTAAAGCTTCTGTAAAAGGCGATACATCACAGTTCCTTTCTGGTACAAAAGCAAAGGTGACAACAAATACATATTTTACAAAGAATGCGTTGATTATCCCCTATGATGCGGTTTACTACGACGGTACGCAGGCATATATTTACACAGTAGAGGACGGCGTGGCGAAAAAGACAAATGTAACTACAGGATTGTTTGATGTGGATAATATCGTAATAACGGAAGGCATTACGAAGGAGGATATGGTAATTACCACATGGTCTGCACAGTTACGAGAAGGGGTTGCGGTTTCCGTTCAGGCACCGCAGGAATAGGAGGAAAGCAGATGAACGGCTCTTTAACAAAGCTTGCGCTGAAAAGGCCAGTTTCAGCCCTTTTAATTGTGCTTGCGCTCGGTGTATTTGGTATTAGTTCTGTATTCGGATTTAAAATGGAACTGACTCCTGAGATGGAAATGCCAATGCTGTTTGCGCTTACTATTTATCAGGGCGGCGATCCGGAAACAACGCAGGAACTTGTAACAAAGGTAGTGGAGGATTCCGGTAAAACGCTTGCAGGTGTTGATTCCATTGACGCGCAGACCACGGCAAATATGTCTATGGTAATGTTTTCCTATGAGTATGGAACGGATATTGATGAGGCTTACGCAGATTTGCGTAGTGCACTAGATACAGCGTCTTTGCAGCTTCCAGAGGATGCATCCGATCCTGTTATTATTGAAATGAATATGAATGCACAGGATATGATGACATTATCGGTGACAACAACAGGCGATACAGACGTATTGGCGTTTGTGGAGGATGAGATTAAGCCCGAACTGGAACGTTTAAATGATGTTGCGGATATCTCTGTGACAGGCGGACAGTCTGATTATATCCGGATAGAACTGCATCAAGATAAAATGAAACAGTATGGTGTTACAATGTCAAATGTATCCACATATATTTCGACAACGGATTTTACGATACCAATTGGCAGCGTACATCAAGGCTCACAGGAAATTAGTTCTTCTGCTTCCTCAAAGCCGGAAACGCTGATTGATTTGCAGAATGTTCCAATTGTGACAAGCAGGGGAAGCGTTATCAAGCTATCGGATATTGCGACGGTAACAATGGCAGTTAATGATTATAGCAGTATCAGCCGCTTTAATGGAAATGACAGTATTAGTATTGGTATTGCGAAGACGCAGAGCGCTGGTACAGTGGATGTATCTGGTGAAGTGAAAAAGGTAGTGGAACGTGCAGCGGCAAAGAATCCGGCAATACAGATACAAGTCGCATATGACGCAGCAGAAAGTATTGTATCGTCACTAAGCTCTGTTGGAGAAACGTTAGTTCTTGGTGTGCTGTTCTCAATGCTGATTTTATTTATCTTTTTTGGGGATTTTAAAGCCAGCTTAATTGTTGGTAGTTCTATGCCAATTTCATTAATGGCAACGCTGATATTTATGAGTTTTGCGGGTTTTTCACTAAATGTAGTAACAATGGGTGCTCTTGTTATTGCAATTGGTATGATGGTGGACTCGTCTATTGTCGTTTTGGAAAGCTGCTTCCGCTTAAAAGATGAACGACCAGATTTTAAAGATGCCGCACTTGCAGGAACAAAAATTGTAGGTTCTTCTGTTGTGGCATCTACGATTACAACAGTAGTCGTTTATGTGCCGCTATCAACGATGAAAGGACTTGCAGGACAGATATTCTCGGAATTGGGATTTACGATTATTTTTGCGATGCTTTCTTCTTTGATTGTAGCATTGACGCTGATTCCGATTTTCTTCTGGAAGTACAGGCCAAAAGAAAAGAAAAATACGCCGATCAATGCAGCACTTGCAAAGATTGGTTCGGGTTACAAAACACTGCTTAGCCATATCATGTTGAAAAAGAAAACGGTACTGTTGACCGCCGTGGCATTGTTGGTAATAGCGATTATGCTTGCAGGTCAGCTTGATACAGAATTAATGTCTGCAACAGGTCTTGACAATATGAATATCACTGTAGAGCAGCGCAGCGGAACAAGACTTGAGGTAATGGATGAAAATATCCAGTTTATCGAACAGATGATTATTGACGATCCAGATTTTGATGGGTGTAATGTTTCTATCAGCGGTTCGACAGCGACAATTACAGGATATCCCTCCGCAGAAAGTTCACTAAGCATTAATGAACTTGTCGATAAATATAATAAGGCACTTAGCGGATACACAAATATGAGCATTATTGTAGAAGCTGCTGGAAGTGGTATGAGTGCAATGATGAGTGTTAGTTCTGCGACAGAGGTCGATTTAAGCGGTGAAAATATGGAGGATTTGAAAACCGCAGCAAGACAGGTAGAACAGATAATGCTAGGCGTTCCAGGCGTTATTAAAGCATCAAGCAATATTACAACGGACGCATCGCAGGCAAAAATTAAAATAGATCCGCTAAAATGTATGGATGTTGGTTTGACGCCAATTCAGGTAGCCGGAGAAATGCATAATGCCAGCAGCGGTACTGAAGTAATGAAAATGAATATTGGTACAGATGAATATTCTGTTATGTTGGTGTACCCAAAGGACAGTTTTATAGAAATGAGCCAGATGTTGAATCTTGAAATTGCAACGCCAAGAGGAACTACGATTACGGTGGGCGATGTTGCGGAAGCTATTTATTCGGATGTGCCGGAAACTTTGGTACGCAGTAACGGCAAATATCAAGTAGCAATAACAGCATATACAACAAATGAGGCACGCTTTACGGCACAGAGTGCAATCCATGCGGCAGTCGGTGAAGCAGCATTTCCAGAAGGTGTAGCAGAAACAGAAAATATGATGAACGAAATGATTATGGAAGAGTTTACCGCGATTGGCACAGCAATTGCAACAGCAGTATTTTTAATCTTCTTAGTAATGGCAATGCAGTTTGAGTCACCGAGTTTTTCCTTAATGGTTATGTTAAGTATTCCATTTAGTTTAATTGGTTCTTTTTTCCTGCTGTTTATCACGAATTCTACGTTAAATATGACATCTTTAATGGGGATTCTAATGTTAGTTGGTATTGTGGTAAATAATGGTATTTTATATGTAGATACAACAAACCAACTAAAAGAAACAATGCCGCTCAATGATGCGCTAATGGAAAGTGGTTGTATTCGTCTTCGTCCGATTCTGATGACAACGCTGACAACAATTTTGTCTATGGTACCTATGATATTTACCAATAACGAAAATGCGGCAATGATGAAAGGAATGTCCCTTATTATTATCGGTGGTTTGATAACATCGACATTATTGATATTACTTTTGCTGCCAAGTTTCTACCTTTTAATGAGTAAGCAAGGCAGACGTGAAGCAAAGGAACGCAGGAAGTTAAAGCGTCAAAAACGTTTGGAAAAAAAGGAACAAAATAGAAAAAATAAAAATTTAGAATAAATTTCATAATTATGGTATGCGTTTTTAATTACAAAATAAAGGAAATCATATGAAATATTAAGAAACTCCGGCTGTTAGAATGGATATTCGCAGCCGGAGTTGTTTATTTTATAAAAAAATCCATATACTACTGATACAAGAGTGCAATTTTCAAGCGTATTAAGCATAAAGTTACTATTCACAGCTTCCAGCTACTTATAGTAACAGCATTTGCGCATTCCAAGTCGCGTGCGGCAAGGCGCAAACGCTTACGTAATTTACTGTACTGGGTCGTAAATGCGCAGTTAATGCGCATTTCGACTGTGAATAGTAAAAGCATAAATGCAAAAACAGTCCAGCGAGTCTATCGACTTGGCTGGGCTGTTAATCAGAAAAGGCTGATACCAGCCCATAGAACGGTGGAATGCTGCGTGTGAAAAATCACGCAGAACGGAGCATAAATGGAAAGCAGTGGTAGAAAATGAAAAGAAGAATCCGATATATCTTTTTTTTGTATATATTTCTTGGTTTTACAATTGGTTTATTTTGTTGGGCAACCTATGCATACTATCAAAATTCTATTCCAAGTACAATACGAATTAAGGCAGGAACTAGTGAGGAGATTAATTTGCGTGTGCCTGCTTCTGGTGTTATTGACACAGACTCGGAAACGGTGCTTGCGCTAAATCAACCAGTAACAATTGTTGCTGGAGAGGACGTTCGTTCCTGTGAAATGCAGTTAAAATTATTTGGGCTGCTTCCACTTAAAAATATTGATATTCAGGTTATTGAAAATACGTACTTAACACCTGTAGGAAGACCTATTGGCATCTATGTTAGAACACAGGGAGTGCTGGTAATTGATACTGGAGATTTTCAAGGTAATGACAAAAATATGTATGCACCGTCGCAATATAAATTACAATCCGGCGATTATTTGACTGCAATGGATGGAATTGCCATTTCCGATAAAAAACAGATACGAGAATATGTAGAAAGCGGAAATGGAAAAGAAATAATTTTTCAGGTATCCAGAAATGACGAATTGATTCAAGTAAAAATAAAACCTGCCGCAGACGGAAATGGCATTTATAAGATTGGTGCATGGCTGCGTGACAGCGCGCAAGGAATTGGTACGATGACGTATTTGGATGCGCAGAATCGTTTTGGTGCGCTCGGACATGGTATTAATGATATGGATACCGGCGAACTGCTGCGCCTTGGAAATGGCTTGCTGTACCACACGGACATTGTAGCTGTAAAACGTGGTGAAAAAGGTGATCCTGGTGAGTTAACAGGGATAATTGAGTATAAACCGGAGCAGGTTTCTGGTGTAATTGTAGACAATACAGTAGAAGGAATTTATGGTGTTGCAAATTCTAATATTATTGAAGAGTTGGCAGAAAGTACAGAGAAGCTGCCCGTTGCGCTCAAACAGGAAGTAAACCTTGGTGATGCCCAAATCTTGTGCACCATAGACGGCACTGCAAAGTATTATGATGTACAGTTGACAAAACTCAATCCCAGTGAAGAAACTGTAAACCGCCAGATATCACTAACTGTAACCGATCCGGAATTATTGGAACTAACAGGGGGGATTGTGCAAGGAATGAGCGGTGCACCGATTATCCAAGATGGCAAATTCGTTGGCGCTGTAACACACGTACTGGTACAGGACGCAGCGAAGGGGTATGGGATATTTATTGAGGATATGTTGGGACATTAAGTTTTAGTATAACCCGCACGAAATACTCTGATGTTTGGTGCAGAATAGTTTTTAATCAATAAAATATAAAAACCTGCTAAATCATTGTAATTACAAGGATTATAGCAGGTAAATTGTTTCTGTTTTGGCAGTTGCAAAAGGTATACCTTTTGCAACAAATATTTTATGGTATAAATTGCATATA
>CBCOYO010000114.1:0-11223 GCA_965114465.1 uncultured Lachnospiraceae bacterium | reverse complement strand
ACTCTGTGCTAAGATTTATACCATATCTGGTAGCATCAAAGCTTATTGCGACAGCGCCTACCTAAATTATTACGAAAAAATCATCAGTTTATAACAGTTTTATGTAAACTAGTTTGGGAATTTTAATAATATAAATCATAACGATTAATTCACATTAAAACACGGATTTTTTATAAATCTTTCCAAAGCCTTATTGAAGATAAAAACATTGTCATATTTTTGTAACCATTAAAATAAACGAAATCTTTTACAGTTGTTTAGGATTTCTGCATTGTACTTCCTATGGCCATATGCTATAATTTGTCTTTGCAAGGGCAGGATTCGACTTTGCTACAGGCAAGAGGACAGATCTATTTGTGGCAATGTCATGAATTTAACTTTTTATGCATAATATTTTTATTCAAGCTATTCACTCAATAAATCTGGAATTAGAGGTATCACTATATGGGAATTTATCTAAATCCAAGCAACGACGGTTTTTGGGAATCCGTGCGTTCTGAAATTTATGTAGACAAAACAGGATTAATTGCACAGACAAACAAATATCTTAATACAAAACAGAAGTATATTTGTGTCAGCAGACCGCGGCGCTTTGGAAAGACCATGACACTTGAAATGCTTGCGGCATATTATAGCAAAGGCTGTGATTCACGAGAGTTATTTCAGGGGCGCAAAATAGAAGGGGAAGAATCTTTCCACGAAAACTTAAATCAGTATGATGTGATTTATCTGAATATGCAGCAGTTTTTAATCAGATCAAGAGAACAAGAGATTACAGATTATTTAGAGCATATGGTGATCGAGGAACTTTATGAGGAATATGGAGAACTGTTTTCAGAAAAAGAAACCATTCTTGCTTACGCATTAGAGCGAATTTATGCAAAGAAAAAGAAGAAATTTGTCTTTCTAATTGATGAATGGGATTGTGTAATGCGTGAACGGCAGAAGTCAGAGGAACTGCAGAAACAATACCTTGATTTTTTAAGAAATCTGCTAAAAGATCAGACTTATGTAGCACTTGCCTATATGACAGGTATCCTTCCCGTGAAAAAATATGGGGAACACTCGGCGTTAAATATGTTTTGGGAATATTCCATGACGGAGCAGTATGTTTTTGAGGAATATACAGGATTTACGGAAGAAGAAGTTAAGGCATTATGCGAACGATATCATATGGATTTTGACGAAACAAGCAGTTGGTATGATGGATATAGATTTAAAAAATTTAAACATATATATAATCCGAGGTCTGTAGTTGCGGCGATGATTTGTCAGGATTTTTCCAGCTTTTGGACATCCACGGAAACTTATGACGCTCTTAAAATCTATATGGATATGGATTTTGATGGGCTTCGTGCAGATATTGTACAGATGCTTGGCGGTGGGGAAATTGCAATAAACACACGCCGTTTTCAGAATGATATGCGTAATTTTAAGACAAAGGATGATGTGTTAACGTTGCTGATTCATTTAGGATATTTGGGTTATAACTCTGAAACAAAAGAGGCATTTATCCCGAATAAAGAAATTATTATGGAATTTGAAAATGCTATGAGCACTGGGGGCTGGCAGGAGATTATGCATATTTTAAAGGCATCGGACAAACTGCTTGAAGATACACTGCTGGGCAATGAAGAAAGTGTCGCCAGAGGACTTGACAGCGCTGCATCGATATTAACATATAATGATGAAAATTCTCTTAGCTGTGCAGTTGGTCTTGCGTATTACAGTGCACGCAAAGACTATAAACTTATTAGGGAATTTCCCACAGGACACGGATTTGCAGATATTGTATTTCTGCCGCTGCCGCATACAAGAAAGCCTGCTTTAGTTGTAGAACTAAAATATAATAAATCTTCCCAAGCTGCCATTCAGCAGATAAAAGACAGGCAGTATACGCAGGCGCTTAAAGACTATACCGGCGAAATATTGTTAGTTGGGATTAATTATAACAAAGAGAAAGCAGACAAAAAGCATGAATGTGTGATTGAAAACGTAGTGAAAGAGGAGTAAAGAAGTTCGGTTTATATGGAGCAATTCCAAGTATGCGACAGCCTCGTGAAATAAAGTTCTTTGCATATTGTAACAAAACGGCGTTTATGATATAATTGGGAAAGCAAATGAAATTGGGGATGTGGCGTAAATGGTAAAGCGGTCGGGAACATAGTTCCCGGCGATTGTGAGTTCAACCCTCACCATCCCCACAAGTTGCGAATATGGAAGGAATGAGGGATTTTAAAATGAGGGATTTGAAATCAAAGAAACACATTTACGGCTTGCTTCTTGTGTTGTTTGTATTAGCGGCGGGGATTCAGGCGACAGCGGCAAAAGCTTTAAATGAGGCATTTGCGGTATCGGCACAGAGTATTTTATTGGATAAGGCGACGATTTCCTATACGGCTGTATTGCCAGAACTTCCGGCAAGCGACGATGGAGCACTTTACTTATTTGAATTGCAGCCATATGAATATGCAGCAGCACCGGAGGCAGTGCCAGTTGCATCTGCACCAGCATCATTAACACCAGCATTTACAGTGCCTTATACCGAAGCAAGACTGTATACAAAACTTGCTCTTGCAGTAAAATCCGGTGGACAGAATATTTTGATTGCCAATCCGCAGTACATAGCCAATCCAGAACTGCTTGCGACACATACAAAGCCAAGACAGGTTCGTCCTTTGAAATCAGAACAGGGCAAAGATTTTTGCAATCTCTATATGTCTGAGAATTTAAGCGGCGTAATTGCTGGAAAGTATACGACGGCACAAGTCATGAATCAGGGTGTGAATCAGGCGATTACCAATCCCTATTCGAGAGCAGCGATTCTGCCTACGGACACACATCCGGTTACGCCGCAGCACTATATGCTGAACGCCTCAGAGCCAGCGGGTATTGCTGCAATTGCAGGCGATTTATCTAAGTGTGCAGCAAACTCCACAGTGGAGAATTTTATTATCGGCAATGAGGTGAATGTGCGTACATGGAATTATATGATTTGGACAGACTGGGATCATTATATTCGGGAGTATGCGCAGTCCTTCCGCGTTGCGTATAATGCGATTAAGAGCCAGAATGCCAATGCACGCGTTTTTGTATGTATCGATCAGAACTGGGATAGAAACCGTCCAGTGGGACATAAGGAGTATTATGAATATATTGATGGTAAGGATTTCCTGACGAAATTTAATGCATTGATTGCAAGCGGCGGTAATATTGACTGGGGTGTAGCACAGCATCCTTATCCAGTGCCGCTAACATATGCGAAATTCTGGGATATGTCTGGTTGTCCTGATGGCGCTTATATGGCAGCACAGGTATCTTCTGGCAAAATGATGACTTTTCAGAACCTTTCATTGCTGACGAACTTCTTACAGTCGCCGGAAATGCTAAGTCCAACTGGCACAGTGCGTCATGTGATTTTAAGTGAGATTGGGCTTACCAATGCACAGGGAGTGGAAGTGCAGGCGGCAGCGCTTTATGCGTCGTATGTGGCAGCAAAGAGTAATCCTTTTGTTGAGGAAATTATTTATTTGCTCTCCTTTAGTGAGCCGCAGGTAGACACAAGGCTTGCTGGACAATCCAAACTAGTGTTTGATAGCCTTGGCACAGCACAAGAAGCGACATATGATGCTTGGGCAAAAGCATTTATCGGTGTCGGGGACTGGGCACAGGTGATTCACTAGGAATTTGCCAATAGCACCGCCTTACAAGTTTTATTATCTTAAAAAATCAGGAAAATTGACTGTTTGTGAGTATCATATAAATGATATAGGTCTGTGCGCCATGCAATGGCATACTTTCTCTGCATGGGGCTGTGCATAAAAAAGCCGCATAAATTATGAGTTTATGCGGCTTTGTGCTGTTTTTATGGAATTTTTTGGAAATGAAACTATTTGACGCCGCCGCCATTCAATGATAAGATAATAGAATAAATTTAAGAAAGGAGTGCATTGGAATGGCATATTCCAAAGTAGTGGAAAATTTTTTAAGGTACGTTAAGATTGATACACAGTCCTTGGAAACGTGCACAGATAAAGTACCTTCAACGGAAAAACAGCATAATTTGGCAAAAATGCTGTATCAGGAATTAAGCGATATGTTTCTGGAGTGTGCTTATGATAAGGAACATTGTTATGTTTATGCTGCAATTCCTTCCAATATGCAAAAGAGAGTTCCCACAATTGGTTTTATTGCGCATATGGATACTTCAGATGCAGTCAGCGGAAGTAATGTGCAGCCACGAATCATAGAACAGTATAAAGGAGAGGATATTGTACTGAATAAGGAGAAACAGATTGTAACGCGTGTTGCAGATTTTCCATGTCTAAAGGATTATACTGGGAAAAGCCTGATTGTTACAGATGGAAATACGCTGCTTGGCGCGGACGATAAGGCAGGCGTGGCAGAGATTATGGCACTTGCGGAATTTTTGGTTTCGCATCCGGAATTTAAACATGGGAAAATCTATATCGGTTTTACACCGGATGAGGAGGTTGGCAATGGTGTGGCATATTTTGACCGCAAGGAATTTAAAGCCGATTATGCCTATACCATTGACGGCGGAAAATTGGGCGAGATGAGTTATGAGTGCTTTAATGCAGCAAGTGCGAAGCTGACAGCAATTGGCAAAAGCGTGCATCCTGGAACTGCCAAAAATATTATGCGCAATGCAATTAAGATGCTTTATGAATTTCATGCGCAGATACCAAACGAATGCCCTGAAAATACGGAGGGACATCAAGGTTTTTATCATTTGACAGATATGCAGGGAACAGTGGATAAGGCAACAGCGGAATACATAATTCGTGATCATGACAGGCAGAAATTTGAAGAACGCAAAGAGCTGTTTCGCAGAACGGTTGATAACTTAAATCAAAAATATGGCGAAAATGTGTTTTGCTTAGAATTAAAAGATTCCTATTATAATATGCGTGAAATCATTGAAAAAGAAATGCATATCGTTGATAACGCAGTGGAAGCTATGAAACAGGCAGGCATTGCGCCGCAGATAGAGCCGATTCGCGGCGGCACGGACGGTGCACGACTATCTTTTGAAGGACTTCCATGCCCGAATATTTGTACTGGTTCGGAAGCACATCATGGCAGGCATGAGTTCGCGTGTATCGAAGATATGGAAACTGTTGTGGAAATATTAAAGAATCTTGTGAAGATATATGCAAATTCTAACGCTTTGTGATTATAATAGACAAAATATGCTATGGAATTTTAGAAAATTTAATGGTATACTAGGATTGTATGATTGAATTTCATAATACTTAGGAACTATTTAGAAATGATTTATTGGAATGCGTAATTTATTCATAGTTCCTTACCTAAGTGGGACGGATAGACAGTAACCATAAATACAAAATATAGCATAAAGATTCCGCAGCCTGCGGGAGGAATGATACATGAAGCAAAAAATAAAATTAAGAGGACATTTAAAGTCCTATTTACAAGCAACTTTAATATTAGGAATATTGCTGGCAGCAGTGAATGCAGGAATATATTTTATTAATATAAAATCAGGCTTGTGTGTTACAGGATTTTTAATATTGTATCTGATTGTGACGAGTGTGCTGCTTTATCGCAATAAAACGCTTGTAATGAATGAATTTATTAATTTTGCCACGCAGTATGGGCAAATACAGAAGAAGCTACTGGCGGACTTAGAACTGCCCCATGTGTTAATGGACGACAGCGGCAGAATTATATGGATGAACAATGCATTTATGCAGGTAATACATAGAGAACAGTGTGAAAACAAACAGATATCTTCCATTTTTTCGGCTGTCAATAAGGAAAAAATGGATTTTGACAAGGAAGCAGAGATTGCGATTGCATTTGAGGAGCACGAATATGTGTTTAAGATGAAGCGGGTTTCCTTAGAGGATGTATTTCAGGGCAGTGATATGTTAGACAGCGGCGAAGAAGGAAATTTTCTGATTGCAGGTTATCTGTTTGACGAAACGGAGTTAAAAGCCCTGCAACACAAAAATGACGCAGAGAGCCTTGCGATAGGTTTAATATACCTTGATAATTATGATGAAGCACTAGAGAGTATTGAAGAAGTGCGCCGTTCGCTGCTAGTTGCCTTAATTGATAGAAAAATTAACAAATGTATTTCCTCGTTGGATGGAATTGTCCGCAAGACGGAGAAGGACAAGTATCTGGTAATTATGCGTAAGGAAGCTGTGCTTGCGTTAAAAGAAGCGCGCTTTGACCTGCTGGAAGATGTGAAAACGGTGAATATCGGAAATGAGATGGCTGTAACGATTAGCATTGGCGTGGGATTGGATGCACCGACCTATGCACAGACCTGTGAGTTTGCGCGCACAGCGATTGATTTGGCGTTGGGCAGAGGCGGCGATCAGGCTGTAGTTAAGACACCAGATTCCATTGTTTACTACGGCGGTAAGAGCCAACAGATGGAGAAAAATACACGTGTAAAAGCGCGTGTAAAAGCAAATGCACTGCAGGAAATTATTACAAGCAAAGACTGTGTGCTAATTATGGGGCATCGTCTTGCAGATGCGGATGCGTTTGGGTCTGCGGTGGGAATTAGCTGTATTGCTAGAGCGCTGGGCAGGAAACCGCATATTGTAATTAATGATATTACAACGTCTGTCCGTCCACTTGCCGATTTATTTCGCGATAGAACCGTTTATGAGGAAGATTTTATTATTAGCAGCGCAGAGGCGTTGGAGCTTGCTGGGAACAATACCGTATTGGTCGTGGTAGACGTAAACAAACCAAGCATTACAGAATGTCCGGATTTAATTAAAGCGTGCAAGACAGTCGTTGTACTGGATCATCACAGACAAAGTTCGGAGGTTATTGAAAATGCAACACTTTCCTATGTAGAACCATATGCTTCAAGCACTTGTGAAATGGTTGCAGAGGTGCTGCAATATATTGCAGGTACTGTAAAAGTACGCAATAATGAGGCGGACTGCCTCTATTCGGGTATTATAGTGGATACCAACAATTTTACAGCAAAAACAGGTGTTAGAACTTTTGAAGCGGCGGCGTTTTTAAGACGCTGTGGCGCAGATGTAACAAGAGTGCGGAAAATGTTCCGCGATGGTGCGAAGGAATATAAGGCGAAAGCAGAAACCGTTCGGAGCGCCGAGATATACAAAAACGCTTATGCAATGGGAATTTGCCCTGCGGAAGGGCTGGACAGCCCAACAGAGATTGGGGCGCAGGCAGCCAATGAACTGTTGGGAATAAGCGGTATCAAGGCAAGCTTTGTGGTAACTGATTACAATAATAAAATATACATATCGGCACGATCGATTGACGAGATGAATGTACAGATTATCATGGAGCGCCTTGGCGGCGGCGGGCATATGAATATTGCAGGCGCGCAGTTGACAAATACGACGCCGGAACGTGCAATCGCCGTTGTAAAGACAACGTTAAATGAAATGCTGGAGGAAGGTGCTTTATAATGAAAATTATTTTACTTGAGGATGTAAAATCCGTAGGAAAAAAAGGAGAATTGGTGGAGCTAAAAGAGGGATATGCAAGGAATTTTATTATCCCCAAAAAGCTTGGCGTAGAGGCGACAGACGCCAATATGAATACCCTAAAGCTGCAAAAGCGCAATGAGGAGAAAGTCGCAAAGGAACAGCTTGAAGCGGCGCAGGCAATGGCAGCAGAAATTGAGAAAATGACGGTGAAACTGGAATTAAAAGCCGGCGAAGGCGGAAAAATATTCGGTTCTGTATCCTCTAAGGAGATTGCAAAAGCCGTTACGGATCAATACGGCAAAGAAATTGATAAGAAGAAATTACAGCTTGCCGATACCATTAAGACTGTGGGAATGCATGAAGTGACAGTAAAACTGCACCCGAAGGTTTCAGCGAAGCTTAAGGTACAAGTGGAGAGTGTATAATGTCAGAACTAGATGAAGCGGTGATAAAAAGAGTTCTGCCGCACAGCATAGAGGCAGAGCAGTCGGTTATCGGCGCGATGTTGTTGGACAAGGAAGCAATTACCGTTGCCAGTGAGCAGATAAACGGAGAGGATTTCTACGGGAAGCAGTATGGTATTTTATTCGACGCAATGATAGAATTAAACGACGAGGGGAAACCAGTCGATTTAATGATACTGCAAAACCGTTTAAAAGAGAAAGGAGTTCCGCCGGAAATTTACAGTTTGGAGTTTATCCGAGATGTAATGGGGGCAGTCCCTACTTCTGCTAATATTAAATATTATGCTGGGATTGTGGCGGAAAAATCAGTACTGCGAAAATTAATACGCATTAATGAGGAGATTGCCAACAATTGTTATTCACAGAAGGAATCACTCGAATTACTTTTGGAGGAAGCGGAGAAAAAGATTTTTGAGATTGTGCAGAAGCGCAATAACAGCGATTTTATCCCAATTAGGCAGGTTGTTATGAATGCCATGAACTTAATTGAGGAGGCTTCAAAAAATAAAGGCGCTGTTACTGGTATTGCGACAGGGTTCTTGGACTTAGATTACAAAACCGCTGGAATGCAGCCGTCGGATTTGATATTGGTTGCGGCACGTCCTTCTATGGGAAAAACGGCGTTTGTATTAAATATTGCACAGCATGTAGCAATTAAGGAACAAAAGGCAGTCGCAATATTTTCGCTGGAAATGTCGAAGGAACAGCTTGTAAACCGTCTGCTTTCCTTAGAGTCGAAGGTTAATTCGCAGGCAATCCGTACTGGAAATATGAAGGATGACGAGTGGGAACGGTTGATAGAGAGCGCCGATAGCATTGGAAAATCGAAGTTGTTAATCGACGATACGCCTGGTATTGGAATCAGTGAACTGCGCTCGAAATGCCGCAAATTTAAACTGGAATATAACTTGGAAATGGTGATTATAGATTACCTGCAGTTAATGACAGGTTCTGGAAAGAATGAATCGCGTCAGCAGGAAATTTCTGATATATCAAGGTCGTTAAAAGCACTGGCGCGGGAACTTCATGTGCCGGTTATTGCATTATCGCAGCTATCGCGTGCGGTAGAACAGCGTCCCGACCATAGACCAATGCTCTCAGATTTGCGTGAATCGGGCGCAATTGAGCAGGATGCGGACGTAGTAATGTTTATTTACCGCGATGATTATTATAATAAGGATACTGAATTGAAAAATGTGGCAGAAATTATTATTGCTAAGCAACGAAATGGTGCAATTGGCACGATTAATTTAGCATGGCTGCCCGATTATACACAGTTTGCAAACTTAGCGAAGTAATTGACAAGAGAACTTCTAAGGACTTTGTGCAAAGATACAAAGTGAAGATGGGACAAACACGAAAGAGGTCATGGTTGGACATGCCCTCTTTCTTTATGCACATGCCGATGCAGAGGAAATATGCCATACATGGCGCATCGGCGGCGCACGAGTAGGGAATATAAATTTTCTCAACTCAATTAAGTGTAAATTGGTGCAGGAGGTAGTTGCTGCCCACAAAGAAAGGATTGCCATAGGAAAGGAGTAGAGAAGTGGTAAAAGAAAGGTATCTGATTAACGAGGCTGCAAAAGAGGTGCATGTGGAATCACATGTGCTTAGATACTGGGAGGAAGAACTTGAGCTGCCAATCAAACGCAACGAGCAGGGGCATAGAATCTACACGCAGGAGGACGTGGAGCGCTTTATTAGAATAAAGAGCTTAAAAGACCAAGGATTGCAGCTAAAGGCGGTCAGAGCGGTTTTGGAACAGATACAAGATGACAGGGAGGAGTCTGGTGAGATGAGGGCAGATAATCCTTTTGCACAAAAGCAATTGACAAAAATCGGCAAAAACGGCGATATGAAAGTAATTCAGTTAAAACCGAACGACGAATCAAAATGGAAAGAACTCAAAAGCGAGCGGCATATGATTGAGGTTAAGGAAAAGAAAGTGTCCTCTGTGCCGCGTGAACCGATGGTACATGACAGTACAGCGGCAGAGGATAATGAACTTGCAATTCAGATAAAGGATATGGGTACTGTGGAGGAAACGAAACAAGAAACACATTTGCAGGATAATCAGAAAGAACAAGTAGTGCGGCTTCAATATTTGTTTCAGAAGTTGATTAAAGAGGCAGTAGCTGAAAATAACGAGGCATTGGTGGAAACTATGACAGAGCGTATATCCAACAGTGTTAAGGCAGATTTGTGCAAGGAATTGGACTATCAGTTCCGGTTGGTAGAGGAACGGGAAGATCAGCGGGAAAACGCAAAGAAAGAGCAGGATAAGCAACGTGACGAGGAATACTATAAGCGCATTGATGAACTGTTGCGCCAGTATAGCGGTAAACATAGCAAGCCAGCAAAAAGGCAGAAACTATTTCAGAAAAAAGCAGATACAAAATTGTCTGCGAAAATAGGCGCAAATAATCGTAAGAATCGCTATGCAGATAGTTCCGTAGACCGTTCTGCGGACGCTTCCACGGATACTTCTACAGATATTTCTATGGATGCATCCATAGATGCTTTTTCGGATAGTTCGTCGAACGGTTCTGTGAGTGGCTCTGCGGATAACTTAATGGATACTTCGGCAGGATTATCTGCAGATACTATTATGGATAAAGGAAAAGACTGCGCAAAAGACAATACTGTAAAGTTTTTTAAGGAAAAAACCGAGAAAAAACCGAAGAGAGAGTTTCATTTTCTTAAAAAGGCAGTAGAAGTGAAATAGAAAGTATAAATAGTTTTGCCAAACATAAAAACAGGACAATTATAGATCCGCAGATACGAAATAGTATATCAAAATAAAAATAGTATATCAAAATAACAAAAATGTCGCGCTCTTATGCAAGATATTAAGCAAAGAGAGTGCGGCATTTTTGTTTATGTTTGATATTGTGCTATTATGCTTGTTCAATAGATCCTGTAGGGCAAGCACCTGCACAAGAACCGCAGTCGATGCACTTATCCGGATCGATTTCGAATTTGCCATCGCCCATGCTGATAGCGCCTACAGGGCACTGTCCCTCACAAGCTCCACAACTAACACAACCATCATTAATTTGGTATGCCATAATCGTATTTCCTCCTTATATCAATAAAATTCACAGCCACATGATATATATTTACAATACTCAAACTACCCCATACGAAAATTGGGGAATAAACTTTTCGTTAAAATATATATCAATATAAATATTTTAATATAAACTTGAATGGATTACAAGGTGAAAAATATAAAATCTTTTAAAGTTTATAATTTAATACATAATCATAGCGAAATTGTG
>CBCOYO010000113.1:0-11550 GCA_965114465.1 uncultured Lachnospiraceae bacterium | reverse complement strand
CACACCGAATGTTCGTAAATTGTTGCAAAATCTGGCGTTGGTGTGAATTGTAACCCATGCGTATAAATTAGAGGATTAATTCTTAAATTATTGTAGATTTTTTGTCGTTCTTGTGTTATAGTACAAAAGAGGTGGCTGTTGTGAAGGTAAAATATAATCGGCTAATCAGCTTTATGCTGTTTATATTGATCGTTTTTTCAGGAATGTGTACACAGGGTTTGCGTGCAGATTCCTTGTTTGAGTATACAGCAGCACATAGAGAACAATCTCATATTGTGTCAGCAGACGCAAAGGAGCACAATCGTGACGGCTGCACGATTGAAATGCTGTCAAGAATTGGGGAAACCTATATAAGCAGTGCGGCAAAGCGCTCTGGTGACAGAAACAGTAGGGAATTGTCGCAGCTTTTGCTGTGCACACTTCTTGGATCTAATACAATATCAAATACTTATGCGGCAGTACATATCTTACGCATTCCAAAACCGCATAGGAATACAGTAATTCTAAAATATATCCATAATAAGGACGGTAAAAAATAACACGCCTAAAATAAAATGTTGTCTGCCTATGTAAATGCCATAGGCTTGTTTGTGTACGCAATTTTTGTTTTAGGAGAGGTAGATTATGAATATTATAATATTGATACTGGCAGTGATTGGTGCCGTTCTTGGCATTTTTTCTTCCATTGGCATTGTGATTATGTTGTTTGGCACAATTGGTTTTAAAGTATATCGAAAAATAAAATACGGTAAATCGTTGTTTGATTAAAGTATTTATGCTGGGCGTATAGAGCGCAAATGGAGAAAGGAGCAGAGCATTATTATGGTAGAAAATATTGTAGCTGGTGTGTTAATGGCTGCGGCAGCTTTAGCAGGCGTTTGGGTACTATGGAGAGAAAGCAGCGGCAAAAAACCAAAAGAATCAGAAAAACAGGAACACACAGAGAATGTAAAATAAGTATTGTATCAGACAAAATAATTTGTTATGGTTTATATAAGGCCGAACGATTTGGCAGAAATTACATATATTATAGGAGAGGATAAATGGTTTTTGGTATTTTAGTTGTAGCATGTGTAATATTGCTTTGTGTATTAGCAGAAAAGTTTTCAGATAAGTTTGGTATGCCGGCATTAATATTGTTTATGTTTATCGGTATGCTGTTTGGAAGCGATGGGATTTTTGAAATAGCATTCCATAATTTTAAACTAGCTGAGGATATATGTTCAATAGCACTGGTCTTTATTATGTTTTACGGCGGTTTTAATACCAAGTGGTCTGCGGCAAAAGCGGTCGCAGCCAAGTCCATTATTCTATCCACATTGGGTGTTGCTGTTACTGCGGGTGTTACAGCATTGCTGTGTATGGGGATTCTGCATCTGCCCGCAGCGGAAAGTTTTCTAATTGGCGCTGTGCTGTCTTCAACGGATGCAGCGAGTGTATTCGCGATTCTGCGAAAGAAAAAGCTAAACCTAAAGAGCGGTACTGCGTCAATTCTTGAGGTGGAGAGCGGAAGTAATGACCCAATAGCATACCTGCTTACCATTATTGCAATTAGCATGATCGGTGTTGGAGAATCAATTCCTCTTGGCGCAACGATTGTGAAGCAGATTTTATTTGGTGTATTAATGGGAATTATACAAGCGAGAATTACACTGACTGTTTTGATAAAGACAAAGCTGATAGCAGAAGGGCTGGATACCATTTTTATTATTGCAGTGGTAATGCTTTGCTATGGATTAACGAGTGCTGTGGGAGGTAATGCTTATTTAAGTGTCTATTTGTTTGGTATTATTATCGGAAACAGCAAAATACAGAATAAACAGACACTAATTCCGTTTTTTGACGGCGTAACCAGTCTGGCGCAGATACTAATATTCTTTTTAATCGGGCTGCTAGCTTATCCACATCAAATGCCGGAGGTTATTCTGCCAGCATTTGCAATTGTTGTGTTTTTAACATTGATTGCAAGACCTGTAGCAGTTTTTTTGCTGCTTCTGCCGTTTCGCTGCAGCATTCCCCAATGCCTGTTAATTTCGTGGGCAGGTCTGCGCGGCGCTTCTTCGTCGGTGTTTGCAATTATGGCGGTTGCAAGCGGCATTGTCATGCAGCATAACTTGTTTCATGTTGTATTTATGGTGTCATTGTTTTCGGTGGCGATTCAGGGAACTATGCTTCCGCTTGTGGCGCGCAAACTGCTGATGGTTGACGAAAACGCAGATGTGCGCAAAACTTTCAACGATTATCAGGAGGAAGTTTCTTTCCAGCTTATGCGTATGCATATCCCCAAGGGACATAATTGGGTGAATAAAAAAATTAAAGATGTACATATGCCGACAGGCTCTCTTGCAATTATGATAAAACGCGGCGGCGAAACAATTATTACAAAAGGTGATACTGATATTCAGGTCGGCGATGATGTAATTCTAAGTGTGCCGCCATACACCCCAAGTGAGTCAGATAAATTGCAAGAACGGCATATTGAGAGCACAGATGCTTGGTGTGACAAAAGTATCGGTGAATTAAACCTGCCAAAAGATGTATTAATTGCAATGATAATCCGCAATGCGGAAACCATAATACCAGATGGGAAAACAGTGGTAAAAGAGGGAGATACCGTAGTAATGTATCAATAGGAGATTCCTCGGATTGCATATACTAACGACTGTTAAGATTTTCCAATTTCTGCACAGCCCATATTGCTTAAGCGGGCAATATGGGCTGTGCAGAAAGGAAAATCTAATCGTTCGTGAGTATAAAAATATGAAAATGGAGCAGCAGTATGGATTTTTTAAATAAGGCAAAGAAATCAATTTCAAATGCGGGCAGAGAGTTAGGACAGAAAGCGGGCGATATGTCCACAATGGCAAAAATGAACCTGAAAATCCGCGAGAAAGAGAAAAACCTGAAGGATTACTATAAGCGTTTGGGTGATTTGGTATATAATGAATACCCTGACGAGGCAATGCGTATGTATCCCGAACTCACGAAATTAATCAGCAACTTAAAACTCGATATCGAATGCGAAAGACATGAACTTGCTGCCGCTAAAGGCAATAAAATCTGCCCTAACTGCGGCGCTGAACAACCACAAGACAGCAAATTTTGTACGTCATGTGGGAGGAATGTAGAGGAGTAAAGGGGACAGTTTTGGAATAAAAGAGAATAGTTGTATTTAATAATCTATACTACATAACGCCAGAATTTACCGTACTGCACTGGTTATACTAACGACCGTTAAGATTTTCAAATTTTTGCACTGCTCATATTGCGTAAGCGGGCAATACGTGCTGTGCAGAAAGGAAAATCTAATCGCTCATGAGTATAAACGTATATGGCTGGCGTTATGTAGTCAGGTTACTCGGAAAATTTAAGGAATTGTAGGAAAATAAGCGCTCAGATTGCGCAGGATATTTCTTCAAGATTGTAGAAAAAACGTAAGGCGTAGCGGGCTACGGCGAGGCTTTTTGTGCACAGTCCCGTGCAGAAGAAATATGCCGCTAAGGCGGGGCGCGCGGCGAGTAGGGGAAGATGGCTCTTCCCTACTCGATTCCTGCAAAATTGGAGAAATAGACAAGCAAGATGTGTCACTTATTTTTCTACAGTTCCTAACTGTTAACCAGGATATATTGTATATTCCAGCAGCTCTCGGACTCTTTCAGCGGATATGCCTTCAAGTTTGGCATATTCGAGCAGTTCCGAGAGCTGCTCTTTAATATAGCGTTCTGGATCGTCTGCCATAATACCGATAACCGTTTTAAACTTTTGCATTTCTTTTGTGTTGTACAATGTGGGCAGCATATCTAATAATTGTTTGGTAGGGACATCTAAAAGAGTCACTTCCCTTGCGCCGGCTTGATAGATTGCTTCGGTAAGCGCTTTTTTATCTACTTCAGTAAGTGTTTTATTCATATATACAGGTATACTTATTGCAATCGGTGGCTTGTACAGTGGCTTTTTGCCCCATGCTTTATATAATAGCTGTTGAAAGAAATGGGAAGCTGCTGCAAAATCTGCGATTCTGCCTTGATGCAAAGGGGAAATTATTTGAACCGCATTCGAACAATCCGTAACAAACGGCACTGCATCATTTCCCAAAGCAATTATTTTTCCAGTTGCAGAATTGCAGGCAATAAGCGATTTTTCTTTTAACACAATACCCTTGCCCTGTATATAAATTATAATATCTGCAGGTTCAAATATTTTCATAGGGATTTCCTCCACGTTAGAATACAATATATGTATTAAGAAATAACTTTCGATAGTCCTCAAGCTTTTTGTTTGTTAATAATAAATAGTTTAAGCGAATTATATCATAAAATATCCATAAAAAACAAGGCAGAAAGCAGTCTATTTTTTCTCCACAGTTAACGCATGTTTTTTATATTTTTTTGCAAAAAAATATTGACATATCCTCAATACTAGTGTACTATCTAAATAGTTCACTAGTGACCCAAAACATTCAAACACATAACTACCCTAAATAATGCAGCACAAGACAAGGGATGCAGAACACCAAACGAAAGGAGGAGGAACTTTTTGGAGTATGATAACAATATGCCAATTTACTTGCAGGTAATTAATCAAATTAAAAAAGATATGATACAAGGGAAGCTTCTATTGGGAGAGAAGCTGCCGTCAACACGTGAACTAGCCTTGCAATACCAAATTAATCCCAACACCGCAGTTAGAATCTATAAAGAAATGGAGCAGCAGAATATGTGTTTTACTAAGAGAGGACTTGGTACATTTGTTACGGAAGAATCCGCAGTTGTAACGGCAATGCGGGAAGCAATGGCTAAAGAACTGCTAGACGGATTTGTCCGCGAAATGAAAGACTTAGGATTTACCAAAGACGAACTGCTAAAAGTAATATCAGAACAGTTTGGAAAAACATAAAAAGCAAGTATAAATAATGAAACACGAAAATCTGAAACATCGAACTAGAAATGAAGTAATGAAAAGGAGTAAAAATAAGGAACTACTAAAAAGTAATTTCTTAATGGTTTCTAAACGTAAAAAATAAGATAAAGGAAATATATTGAAATAAAATATTAAAAAAGAAAGGAATAAAAAAATGTTAGAAAGTTCTAATTTAAGAAAAACATATTTAAACAAGGTTGCCGTGGATAATGTTACATTGCGGTTGGAGCAAGGCAGGATTTATGCAATGCTTGGGCCAAACGGCAGCGGCAAAACGACCTTTATGAAAATGGTATCAGGGCTTGTAAAACCTACACAGGGTACGCTTTTGTACAAAAATATGCCAATTGGCGTGGGAACGAAAAAAGAAATCGCCTATATGTCAACAGAACCCTATTTTTATGCCTATATGACTGTTGAGGATGTGGGGAAATATTACAAGGATTTTTTTGAAGATTTTGATGATGCAAGATACAAGAAATTGATTGCCGAGATGGATCTTTCTATGAATGATAAAGTGACAAAGCTTTCGTCTGGTATGATGGCGAAAATGAAAATTGCAGTAACAATGGCGCGCAAAGCGAAGCTGTTTTTGCTGGATGAGCCATTAAACGGGATTGATTTAATTGCAAGGGAAAAAATTATTAAAACCATTTTAAGTGCAGTTAGTGAGGATACAACGATTGTGGTATCCAGCCACTTGGTAGATGAACTTGAAACCGTGGTGGACAGTGTAATCTTTATGAAAAACGGCAAAAATGTACTGGCTGGTGACGCAGAAGCAATCCGTGAGGAGCGGGGCAAGTCGATTGTGGAATTATATAAAGAAATTTATGCATAGAAAGAGGGAGATAAAAATGTTAAAACTATTAAAATATGAAATAAGAAAGCAAATGTTCTCAAAAATTTTAATTGCGCTTGCACTGGGCGTGCTTGCGATTTTTTGCGGGGTTTATATATTTAGCGGCAGACAGGAGGACACTAGCATTATTATTGGACTGATGGGACTTTTAATGACCATTGCAATTTTTTATGAAGCGTTTGAATGTATGCTGGCGTATGATAAAGATTTAAGCACAAAACAAAGCTATATGCTTTTTCTTGTGCCACAACCTGCATATAAAGTTTTAGGTGCTAAGATTTTGGCGGCGGTAGTGCAGATTATTATAACGATTATTGTCTTTACTGCGGTTATTGCCACAAGTATGACGTTCTATCTGATGAAATTTGAAAATATTAAGAAACTATTTATGAGGTTAAAAGAATTGCTAAAAGAGATGCTTTCTATTGATATTAACTGGACTTATTTAATAGAAGGAATTATTGGGTTGATTGTTTTGTGGCTGTTTGTAGTAATGCTTGCTATCTTTTTAATCACACTGTTTAATACAATTTTAGGGCACGGAAAATTAATGACTTTGTTAACCGTTATTGCATATTTTTTCTTATTCTGGGTAACAGGGCAGGTAGAAAATGCAATTTCTGGAATTCATTTTTCATCAGATACAATGCATATGATTGTTAGTTATGCATATTTTGGAATTATTGATGTGGTTTTGTTTGCAGGCAGTACATGGCTAATTGAGAAAAAGCTGAGTGTTTAGTATTTTCATTTGTAAAAGCTTAACAGCAAGGTTGCAATTCACACCAACGCTAGATTTTGCACCAATTTACGAACATTCGGTGTGAATTGCAACAATTAATGCACACAAAATGCTAAAGTAAAAAAGCGAAAGCTTTTAGCATTTTGGCGCATAATTTCCACTACTTTGGCGTGGGTGTGAAAAGTAGCAGCAAGAAACAAAAGCAGCGGATTCCCCTTTTTACACATTGCGTTTATCCTAATTTATTGATAAAATATAGGGTAAGAAACGATAGGAAAAGTGAGGGAATGAATAGATGTCAGAGGGTGATATGAGAAGAACGAAAATTCTTGAAATTTTGCGCAGCAGCAAGCAGCCAGTGACAGGAACAGAACTGGCAAAGCAGCTAGGGGTCAGTCGGCAGATAGTGGTACAGGATATTGCGCTTTTGCGTGCCACGGATAAAAATATCCTTTCCACAAATAAAGGATATATTTTGTTTATAGAGAATGAAAATGCCGTGTGTAGAAGAACCTTTAAAGTGAAACATACAAATAAGCAGATTCCCGACGAACTAAACACAATTGTAGATAACGGCGGGCATATTCTGGATGTGGTGGTGGAACATGACATTTATGGGCAGATTGCGGCAGATTTGATAATTTACAGCCGCGCGGATGTACTGGCTTTTGTGGAAAAGGTAGAGAAATATCGGACAAATCCGCTGTGTACATTGACAGACGGCATCCATTTTCACACTGTGGAGGCAGGCACGGAGGAGATACTAGATAGAATAGAATTGAAATTAAATGCAAAAGGGTACTTGCTTAAATAGGAAAAGTGTGGTATTCTTGCTTTTGACTGACAAGACAGTTGTCAATACATAGTGTCAGTACAGGAGGAGAATATGGAAACAATTAAGAAACGATTAAACGAAATTTTTATTGATGGACTAAGCGGAATGGCGTCTGGTTTATTCGCTACGCTGATTATTGGTACGATTATTCAACAGATTGGACTTCTGATACCGGGGAGTATGGGGGAGTATCTGTATATGATGGGAAAGGTAGCCGCAGCGATAACAGGCGCAGGAATTGGCTGCGGCGTAGCAGTGAAATTGAAAGAAAGCCCCCTTGTAACGCTGTCAGCGGCAACGACTGGCATGGTAGGTGCTTTTGCAAGCAAGATTATAGCTGGAACTGTGCTGGTAGATGGTGCAATGGTTTTTGCAGGGCCAGGTGAGCCGCTGGGGGCGTTTATTGCGGCAATTGTAGGTATTTACATAGGTCGTTTGGTGTCAGGCAGAACAAAGGTCGATATTTTGGTAACGCCATTTGCCTGCATTGTCAGTGGTTCGGCTGTCGGATTAATTCTAGGCCCGCCGATTTCTGCTTTTATGACATGGCTTGGTTCTATTATTAACTGGGGAACGATTCAGGCGCCGTTTTTAATGGGAATTATTGTGTCTGTATTAATGGGAATTATTTTAACATTGCCAATTAGTTCCGCAGCACTTGGGATTATTCTTGGACTGAATGGTATTGCGGCAGGTGCGGCTACGGTTGGATGCTGTGCCAATATGATCGGTTTTGCGGTAGCTTCTTTTCGAGAAAACAAAGTAAACGGGCTTTTGGCGCAAGGGCTTGGCACTAGTATGCTGCAAATTGGAAATATTGTCAAAAAACCGATTATCTGGCTTCCGGCGATTATTGCCAGCGCAGTTTTAGGCCCGATTTCTACAATGGTATTTCAAATGCCGAATAATCCGACTGGTTCTGGCATGGGAACTGCGGGCTTAGTAGGGCAGATTAACGCATACCAAACAATGATAGAGGGTGGTATGTCCGCAGGAATGGCATTGTTTCAAATAGGATTGATGCATTTTGTATTGCCTGCAGTGATTGCCTTGGCAGTATCAGAATTTATGCGCAAAAAAAAGTGGATAACAGACGGCGATATGAAACTTAGTGTATAATATATTGCGTTCTATAAGAATCTATCTAAAATCGGTATGCTGCCACATGTGCGTTATATGCTCCTTGTGTGCATGGGCAGCAATACAAGCAAACTATCGTTAGGAATTGTCAAGAAATAACTTGTTAATTTGACACCGTATAAATGTTCAGATGCAAAGAAGATAATCGCAGGTGTAGCGGGCTGTGTCAAGATTATCTAATGCCGCAGATGGACATTTAGACAAGTCAAATTGATGAGTTATTTTTTGACAGTTCCTTATATAAAAATAGATAAATAAATGGAATATTCTGCCGTTTTGTGGTATGATAAAATTATCGCGGCTTGGATAGAGTTTTGATATTAGGGTACGGATAATCCATTTTTATAGGAAAAAACTCCTATTTTGAAAGCAGAACCGCTGCGATAAGAAAAGGAAGGAGAAAGTTTTGCAATGTATCAGATAATAGATGGAAAGAAAATAGCACAGGAAATTAAAGATGAATTAAAGGAGCAGGTAGCAGCCTTGAAAGCAGACGGAAAGACACTTTGCCTTGCAGTAATACAGGTAGGAAATGATCCGGCGTCAAGCGTTTATGTTGGGAATAAGAAAAAAGCCTGCGCTTATATTGGGATTGATTCTCTATCGTATGAACTGCCAGAGGATACAACACAAGAGGACTTACTGGATTTGGTAAAGGCATTAAATGCAGATAAAAAGGTAAATGGAATTTTAGTGCAATTGCCGCTGCCGCAGCATATTGATGAGGAAACAATTATCCAAACCATTTCACCAGATAAAGATGTGGACGGTTTTCATATGCGCAATGTCGGTGCATTGTGTGTGGGAAGCAAGGGATTTGTTTCTTGTACGCCACTTGGCATTATCCAGCTTTTAAAGCGTTCTCAGATTGAGATTGAAGGGAAACGCTGTGTTGTTTTGGGGCGGAGCAATATTGTGGGAAAACCAATGTCGCTTTTGCTGTTACAGGAAAATGGCACGGTTACGATTTGCCATTCGCGTACGAAAGAGATTAAGGAGATAACAAGACAAGCAGATATTTTAATTGTTGCAATTGGAAAGCCGAAATTTGTGGATGATACGTATATTAAAGAAGGCGCTGTTGTAATTGATGTTGGCATTCACCGTGACGAAAACAATAAACTTTGTGGAGATGTGGATTTTGAAAAAGTGGCATCACATACCAGCGCAATCACCCCAGTACCCGGCGGCGTCGGCCCTATGACCATTGCCATGCTTATGTATAACTGCGTTAATGCAATAAATTAGTATAGCTGTGCCAGCCACACGAAGCAAAACGGCAGTTTCGAGATTGTGAAGCTTTTTGTACAGATTTGTGCAGAAGAAATAACCAGCTAAGGCGTTGCAGGGGGCGTCTTAGCGGAAGTAGGAGAAGATTAATCTTCTCTTTTTCTTTTATGCGCAGCCCCATGCAGAGGAAATATGCCGCAGAAGCGGCGCATGGGACGCGCGGCGGGGCTGTCGCAATAAACTTTGATTATACAAGATATAGTGCAAAATACAATACAGCATTACGATATCTTGTATCTGCGTCCCTTAATGCGACAGCCCCGAGTGATTGTGCTATTTGTATGGCTTATATTGCCTGCAAAGAATTGCTTTTTACTGTTTTCACGAACAAACTGTCTGAATATTCAGAAATTATTATGCAAAATTACTGATAACACTTGTGAAAAACGACAGTATTTAGAAAAAATCACAAAACTACTTGCCAAATCAGAAATGGAGTGCTATTATACAATTACAGAAACACAAAAGACCAAATCAAGAAAGATAAGATGAGGAAAAGCTTTTGTGAAGCATTTGAAGATAGATACCAAGTGCTATCTGGAAACCAAAAACAATTTGCATAGAGCAAAATAGAAGGAGGCGAGTCCCTTGGTAAGGTAAGAACCCTGAATTTAGCGAAGCTGAAATCCCTTAATCAATATGAGAATTATAAGAGCCAAGGCAGTAAGTATGCAAGGCAAAGGAAATTAAGCAGCGTATTTCGGAATAGTAGTTAAAGACAGGAGATTAAAACAAAGTGAAGTTAGTAGAATGCGGCGGTGCTGGTAAAGAGGACACCAGCGCAATGTAAGCAAAATGAAAGTGCCGGAAGCGTATTTTGAAAAACAGAGAGAACGAAATAAGAGCCAAACGATTAACGGATAGCAAAGATAGAATTTATTCGAAATAGTAGTATCTTGAAAGGCAGAATTTATCGAAGATAGGGTTTATTTGAAATAGAAATATAGAGAATAACAGGTATCTAAATAAGGTATATCTAAGATAGGATTCATTAAGGATAAAACTTATTTATGATTGCAAATATCAAAAATAAAGATTATTAAAGATGGGGACTGTTGAGGGTAGGACTTATTTTAAGATAAGAGTCAAGATGAAAGCTGTCGAAGATAGGGCTTATTTAAAACAATGGCTATCAAGATAGGAATTATTTAAGATGAAAGTATCAAAAATAAGGCTTAGTCAAGATAGAAAATGTTAAAGATAAGATTTTATAAAGATATAATCTAGTGAGGATAGAATTATCGAAAGCAGAAGTTGTCGCGGATAAGATTTATTGGAGATATCAGTTATTGAGAATAAAAATTATCCAAATAAGAGGATTATCTAAGAAAGTGAAACATTGAAAGCTTTGGAGAGGAAAAGACTTTGCATGGAGAGAAAACTTGAATAAAGATTTCGCATGAACAGGGGCTTTTAGCTACAAAGAACTTTATGTAACAGATATTTTTAGTAAGAAAGGAAGTATCAATACAAGAAATATAGAAATATCTTAGAGTCCGGAGCATCTTAAAAAGTATCACTCGAAATCAGAAGTAGGCAGAGGGCAAAGTAAGTGAAAACTTTCTATAGAAAGCTTATATGGTAGAAGAAGCCGAGAAAGAGGAGAAAAATTGGATAACGAATTTCAGTAGAGCGGCCGTTGTATCAAAGATGATATGGCGGTCGTTCTTATGTAAGCGTTAAAAACAGAAATTAGAGTAAAAGAAATATACTACATAACGCCAAAATTTACCGTACTGTACTGGTTAAACGTATATGGCT
>CBCOYO010000112.1:0-11648 GCA_965114465.1 uncultured Lachnospiraceae bacterium | reverse complement strand
AGTGGAACGGTACAGTCAAGTAACGAAATCGGAAAAGGAGCTGCCACGAAATAAAAAATGAATATTTATCAGCACAAAATTTTTATGGTTTTCGGTAACTCTGACCACCAATGCATATGGCAGTTCACAGCTTTCTTCAATTGGCAGTTTGCTCAAAACAGAAAGCCCTGCCTGTGGATAATAGCAAAAATATGGATACTTACATTGCAATACAAGTGCATTATAAATTGGGATATCCGTAACTTCCTGCAGGCAAATAATATCTGCATCCAAATTCACGATTTCGTTAACTATCTGTGTAAATCGAAGCGGCATTCCCGCTGAACTATTCCAGATATTATAAGTTGCTAATTTCATTATCTTCTCCCATCCCTCTGCTATTTCGTGACTGTTCCTTACTTATGATATGGTTCTCCATGCATAATTCGATAACTGCGGTATATCTGTTCTAAAAGAATGACACGCATTAATTGATGTGGAAATGTCATATCCGAAAAACTAATTTTCTCATCTGCCCTTTGGAATACACTTTCATGTAGCCCTAAAGATCCGCCAATCACAAAAACAAGGCTGCTTTTTCCAGCAACACCAAGTTTTTCAATATGCGCAGCAAAGTCTTCTGAATTGAATTTTTTTCCGTCAATCGCAAGTGCAATACAATATGCATCCTCACGAATATATTTCAATATTCTTTCGGCTTCCTTCTGCTTAATTTGCTGTGATTGCAGTTGAGAAGCATTATCTGGTGTTTTCTCATCCGCAGTTTCCACGATTTCAAGTTTACAATATCTTGAAAGCCGTTTACTATACTCTGCGATTGCGTCACGATAATATTTTTCTTTTATTTTCCCTACAGTTATTAGTGTTATATTCATTTTCCAACTCTTTTTAGATCTTTATTAACAGTTCCTTAGGAACTATAGGAAAATAAGTGCTCAGATTGCGCAGGATATTTCTTCAAGATTGTAGGAGAAAAAACGTAGGCGTAGCGGGCTACGGCGAGGCTTTTTCTCCTGCAAGATTGGTGAAATAGACAAGCAAGATGTGTCACTTATTTTTCTACAGTTCCTTAGTATAACCCAAAATGCGTAGCAATTCTATGCACATATTCGTCAACTTCAATGCTCCCATCGTTTATAATCGAAACATAATTTTCTTTTATGCACTGTTTCTGCACTTCTTTTGCAAATAAAACATCCCTTTCCATCCAATTAGAAAACGCTTTCTCTTTATCGCTGCATCCCTCTAGTACAAATGAAATCCACTCTCTTTTCTTATAATGTGAAATTTGAAAATCTCTTGTGGGTGTAATAGAGATATATCGATTATTAGAAATATCGAGTTTTCTCATCAATTCCGGCAAATATGCCGCACCCTCTGTAATAATATCTTTCTCTTTTATCTGCATTAAATCCTCTAATACAAACGCAAATGTTTCTTTATAATACAAAAGTTCCTCTTGGCATTGCAGTGCAGGTTCTCTCATCCATATTTCATCTGCGCGCAAGCTATCTTGTTTCTTACAAATTTCATATCCTTTTGATGCTCCCATTTTAAGGTATTTGTCGATAAAATCATCCACTTTAAAATAAAATAAATGATATTTTGCTGCAAGTATTTCTGTAACTGTACTTTTTCCGCTGCAAGGTGAACCACCAATATAATATATATTTGCCATGTGTACCTCCTAATTTTCCTTTGCACGACTTATGAGATATTCTTCAATAGTATTAATAAACGTTTCAAATTACATTGTCTTATACTCAAAAACATTAACATTTTCAATATAATATCCCATTTTAGATTAATTTTTTTTCATAGACAAAATTTCATCAATAGAATAGTCGGGTTCTTCATATTTTTCCTTTGTATAATCACCCAAACCTCCCTTGTCATACCCCTCAAAATACCTAGCCATGCCAACATGTCCTAATGCTTTCATCAAAACCTCTGTGCCTAATTATATGTAATTCTTACTAAAAGAATAGCATACCCCTATTATAAATTCAAGTATATAAGTACAGCCTTCTTTTTGTCATATCTATGTAAAATACAGTTATATTCTTTATCTGATACCAAATCATGTAATACCCTATTTCTCTTAATATTTTGATGTATCCTATGTACGATCTTCTTCCTTTAAAAGCTCACGCACAATCAAGCAGGGAAGGTTATTGCCGATGCACCACTTTAGTTGCATATTTTCTCTGCAACAGTGTGTGCAAAAAAAAGGCGCATCCTGCAAAAACAACCTATTTGCCTATGCGCCTTATATTATTTGGTTATTTGTTTCTAATTAAATTTCTTTATTTCCCTGACAAATATTCATGAATTCCTTTTGCTGCCGCTTTTCCTGCTCCCATCGCTAAAATAACGGTTGCAGCACCCGTAACAGCATCGCCGCCTGCAAATACGCCCTCTTTGGAGGTTCTGCCAAATTCTTCGTCCGCGACAATACATTTCCATTTATTTGTTTCCAATCCTTCCGTAGTCGAAGAAATCAATGGATTGGGTGATGTGCCAAGTGACATAATTACCGTGTCGAGTTCCATTTCAAACTCGCTGCCCGGCACTTCTACGGGTCTGCGTCTTCCAGATGAATCAGGTTCTCCTAGTTCCATTTTAATACACCGCATACCACGCACCCAGTTATTTTCATCTTCTAAAATTTCAACTGGATTGGTCAGCAAATCAAAAATAATGCCTTCTTCCTTTGCATGATGCACTTCCTCCACACGCGCTGGAAGTTCTTCCTCACTTCTGCGATATACAATATGTACTTCTGCACCAAGACGAAGTGCTGTTCTAGCAGCATCCATTGCCACATTGCCGCCGCCGACAACCGCAACCTTTTTCCCACGCATAATCGGTGTATTGGATTCTTCGTTAAATGCTTTCATTAAATTGCTTCTTGTCAAATATTCATTGGCAGAAAATACACCATTTGCATTCTCGCCTGGTATTCCCATAAATTTCGGAAGACCTGCGCCCGAGCCAATAAAGACTGCTTCAAAGCCTTCTTCTTCCATTAATTCATCAATCGTAACGGATTTGCCGATAATTACATTCTTTTCAATTTTTACGCCTAAGGCTTCTACGTTTGCTATTTCCTTTGCAACAACATCCTCTTTGGGAAGACGAAACTCTGGAATACCATAAACCAGTACGCCGCCTGCTTCATGAAGTGCTTCGAAAATTGTTACATCATACCCCAGCCTTGCCAAATCTCCTGCACAAGTCAAACCAGCAGGCCCAGAACCGATTACAGCAACTTTTTTTCCTAGTTTTTCCTTTGCCGGATTAGGCTTTATACCATTTTCCCGTGCCCAGTCTGCAACAAATCGCTCCAGCTTTCCAATAGAAATCGGCTCGCCTTTAATTCCTCGAATACACTCGCCCTCGCACTGGCTCTCCTGCGGGCATACACGACCGCAGACTGCTGGCAGCGCCGACGACTCACTGATAATCTGATAAGCCTCCTCAATATTACCAAGCTTTACCTGTTCAATAAACGCCGGAATATTAATTGCAACAGGACAGCCTTTAATACATTTTGCATTTTTACAGTTAATGCAGCGTTGTGCTTCTTCCATTGCTTCTTGTTTATTATATCCAAGGCATACCTCGTCAAAATTTTTTGCTCTGGCTGCCGCGTCCTGTTCCCGTACAGGTACTTTTTTTAATACGTCCATTATTTGTCACCTCCGCACTGACCACACCCACCATGATGCGTTTCGCCTTCTTGCATTTTCAGCATTGCTCTGCCCTCTGCTGTCTTGTAAATCTGCTGACGCTTCATTGCTTCATCAAAGTTAACAAGATGCCCGTCAAACTCTGGCCCATCAACACACGCAAATTTCACCTGACCACCAACTGTTACACGGCAAGCTCCACACATTCCCGTACCGTCAACCATAATCGGATTCAGGCTGACAATCGTAGGAATATTTAATTCCTTCGTTAATTTGCAGACAAATTTCATCATAATCATTGGGCCGATTGCAATACAAAGGTCATATTGCTTCCCCTCGTCAACCAATTCCTGAATGGTTTGTGTTACCATTCCCTTGCGGCCATAAGAACCATCATCTGTTGTTATGTACAGGTTGCCTGCTACGGCTTCCATTTCCTTCTCCAAAATCAGCAAATCATGATTTTTCGCGCCGACAATCACATCCGCCGCAATTCCCTGCTCATGAAGCCATTTCACTTGTGGATATACAGGTGCTGTTCCTACACCGCCTGCTACAAACAATATCTTTTTCTTTGCAAGTGTTTCCTTGTCTTCCCCAATCATTTCGGAAGCACAGCCAAGCGGGCCCACAAAATCATAAAATGCATCACCTGTTTTCAGCGCAGCCATTCGAGTGGTTTCTGCACCTACAGTCTGAAACACAATTGTTATTGTTCCATTCGTTCTATTATAATCGCAGATTGTAAGCGGAATTCTTTCGCCATCTTTATCCATTCTCACGATTACAAACTGTCCCGGCTGGCAATTCTTTGCCACACGGGGAGCTTCTACTACCATTAAATAGATGTTTGTAGTCAGCTCTCTTGCTTCTACTATTTTGTACATTTGCAATTTTCCCTGCCTTTCCTAATTCTTGTAACAGTTCAAACCTTTGCGACCAAACTGTTATAAAATCGTTTCATTTTCACACCTCTACTATTGTAAACGATAAATCAAATTATTTCAACTAAAAATCGAGTAAAGGCACATTTCCTATATCGTTGCCCATGTATCTATAAACACAGTTTATTCCATAAATGGCTGAAGATTATATTTCCCCTCATCTAGTTTATACGCCTTATATAGATCTGCCGTGTTTGTATGAATTGCATAAATATTACGGGTATCATGCACGCTTCCTGTTGTATCAAGATATTCTTCATATACAATATAGTATAATTCTCCATTAACATTGGCAACTGTTTGAATTCGATATTGGTTTTTGCCTAACTTATTGGGAACATGACCCTCTATGTCGATTAGTTCTCCCTTTGCCCATAGACTGTTTACCAAAACCTGCAAAGCCAAATCCGTTGTAAAATTCGCATGAACCTCGAACTGATATGTACGATTTACGATCGGACTGCTTAATCCATCCTCATTGATTGCTACAAAGGAAAAATTGCTGATGCCAAATGGCATTTCCAGTGGTGCAGTATAGCGCACACTATTTTTTGTTGGTACAGAACCGTCTGTTGTGTAATAAATCTTAGTATTATTATCATGAAACACTTCAATCAACTTAGGTACATTATATGTACCACTGTCAAAATTTACTACTGGCTCTGGCGGCGCAGACAAATTAATGTTATAGCGCTCCGAAGCAACTTCGCTCTCCACACCAAACATATTTATAAACTTAGCTCGAATTACATATTCTCCCGATTCAAGCAGAATTGGTGTTTCATAAACATTAGAATTGCTTGTTGGCGTAGAACCATCTAATGTGTAATAAACAAAACCTTGTGTATTCCCACTCAAAGTAATAGAAATTATTTTGTCATATGCTCCTCCTGCTTTGTTAAATTTCGGCTTTAAAGCAGCATACTGATTATATTTTGCAACAATTCCCGCCACGTCACAATCCCGAAGAATTTCCCCCATTTCTATAAAATCGGACTGCTCCTCATAAATAGTCAGCAGTTTATCATAAATAGATTCCTTGCGCAATTTGTTTTTATTTGTGTCTACAGTAGATTCTAAAACAGTATTCTGTTCTACTTCTTGCGATATTGTCTGTCCTGTATTTTGTGAAACGTTTTGTATCGGTTTCCGCAGCATATCCAGCAATTCCCGAAAAATCTGTATGGCACTTTGTTCTTGGCCATTTTCCTTATATAAATCCGCCAGCAATATCCTTGCATCCAAATCTTCCGCATTCATAGCAAGCGCACGCTCCAAATGATGAATAGCTTCCGAATAATTGTTCTCCTGCGCATAGGCAACTGCCTGTTCATATTGATACTCATAAGTATTAATTTTTTTCTCTTTTATAGATGCTATCAGCAATGCCGCCAGACATCCTCCTACAAAAACTGCCAAAACAGCAATTCCAATTTTCAGCCTTTTTCCCAATTTCACCGATTCTATTGGGAAATAATCTCTAAAGTCCTCCTTAATATCATTATCCATTAATTCGTCATCAATATCTATATTCTGCTCGTTAGACGGCTCCTCTGTTATCTCCTTTATCATAGAAGTAAGGGACTCTGAAAGCTTCGCTTCTAATTCAATATCAAAGTCTGGTACAAATTTCACTTCCTCGCCGCAATCTTCACAAAGAAACTGTCCTTCCTCCAATTCTCTTCCACATTTTGGACATTTCATGCTCTATTAGACTCCTTAGGAACTGTGTTAAAACAAACCTGTAATAACACCGTCGTTGGTTACGTCAATCTTATAAGCAGCCGGATTTTTGGGGAGTCCGGGCATTGTCATTATAGTACCTGTAAGTACCACAACAAAGCCTGCCCCAGCAGACACATATACTTCTCGAATATTCACTGTAAAATCGGTGGGTCTGCCCAGCAAATCCGGATTGTCCGACAGCGAATACTGGTTTTTTGCCATGCACACTGGCAGTTCTCCATAACCGAGTTCTTCCAATCGTTCTATTTGACGCATTGCAGTTGGTGCAAATGCCACATCAGCAGCACCATAAATTTCTTTTGCAACGCAGATAATTTTTTCACGAATCGAAAGTTCATTCTTATATATTGGCGCAAAATAACTTTCTTTGTTCTCCAAAGTATGCAAAACTGTTTCCGCAAGTGAAATACCACCAGCTCCACCTTGTTCCCATACTTTGGCAAGTGCAAAATCACAGTTTCTTTCTCTGCAAAATTCTTCTACAAAACTTATTTCCGCCTCTGTATCTGTAACAAAAGCATTTAAAGTCACCACAACAGGGACGCCATACTTTTGCAAATTTTCAATATGTTTCTCTAAATTAGAAATCCCGTCCTTTAATGCTGCGAGATTTTCCTTACTTAAATCAGCGGCTGCTACTCTGCCATTATACTTCAAAGCGCGAATCGTTGCAACTAAAACTACTGCATCTGGTGAAATTTCTGCTTGACGGCATTTAATATCAAAAAATTTCTCCGCACCGAGATCCGCACCAAACCCCGCCTCTGTTACTACATAATCTGCCAGCTTCAACGCGGCTTTTGTGGCGCGGACACTATTACAGCCATGTGCAATATTGGCAAATGGCCCACCATGCACAATTGCAGGTGTATGCTCCAATGTCTGTATTAAATTGGGCTTCATAGCATCCTTTAATAATGTTGCCATTGCCCCAGTCGCTTGAATCTGCCCTGCCGTAACCGGCTCTCCTTTCCAAGTATATGCAACCACCATGCGATCAAGACGGCGTTTTAAATCTTCCATATCTTCTGCTAAACAAAGTACCGCCATAATTTCAGATGCTACTGTAATTACAAAATGATCTTCCCGCACAACACCATCCATTTTATTTCCCATGCCAACCACAATATTGCGCAACACACGGTCATTCATATCCAAACAACGCTTCCACACAATCTGGCGGGTATCAATACCAAGTTCATTTCCTTGCTGGATATGATTATCCAGCAACGCTGCGCATAAATTGTTAGCAGATGTTACCGCATGAAAATCTCCTGTAAAATGAAGGTTCAAATCCTCCATTGGCACTACCTGCGCCATACCGCCGCCTGCTGCCCCGCCCTTTATACCAAAACAAGGCCCAAGGGACGGCTCACGCAGCGCAATCACTGCTTTTTTACCCAGTCTGCCAAGCGCCTGACCCAATCCCACGCTGATTGTCGTCTTTCCTTCTCCGGCAGGTGTCGGATTAATCGCAGTTACCAATATCAGTTTGCCGTTTTTACGATTCTGTATCCTTTTCAGACATTCGTCAGAAAGTTTAGCTTTATATTTTCCGTAAAGTTCCAAATCGTCCTCTGTAATACCTAATGACTTTGCGACCTCTGTAATTGGATATAATTCTGCTTCCTGTGCAATTTCAATATCTGTCTTCATTATATAATCCTCCATTCCTGCCAAAGCTGTATGCTCATATACTTACGAGCAGTAAATTTTACCATATCACGCAAGATAATTACGCTTATGAGTCGGCGATATTGGCAAATTTAAGTGCTCGCCAGTATAAATTATTACAAATTTTCTTCCACATAATTTTCAAACTGCTCTAGGCTCATTAAAATGCGGCGCGGCTTTGTACCTTCCTCTGCACCTACCACACCTGCTTCCTCAAGCTGATCGACAATACGTGCGGCGCGGTTAAAACCAATTTTATACATTCTTTGCAGCATACCAATCGATGCCTTATCCTTCTCAATTACAAATTTTCCTGCATCCACAAAATAAGCATCTACACCGCTGCCGCCGCCATTGGATCCGCCCGACGAAGAACCGCCAGAACTTTGCATTGTACGAATTTTTTCTTCAATATCGCCGCTGTATGTATTCCCTATCTGCTGATTTTTTAAGAAATCCACCACATCCGAAACTTCAGAATCAGAAATAAATGCACCTTGTACTCGCGCAGGTTTTGACAAACCTTGCGGATAAAATAGCATATCGCCTTTTCCTAACAATTTTTCCGCGCCGTTCATATCTAAAATTGTCCTAGAATCCACACCGCTTGATACACTAAATGCAATACGGCTAGGCATATTGGCTTTGATTAATCCCGTAATTACGTCAACAGATGGTCTTTGCGTCGCAATCACAAGATGAATCCCACAAGCTCTTGCAAGCTGTGCCAAACGGCAGATACTTTCTTCAACTTCTCCTGCTGCCACCATCATTAAATCGGCAAGCTCATCCACAATAATTACAATCTGCGGCATTTTGTGAAGCGGTTCTCCATCCGATGAAAGCTTTCCATCTTCGGCAGCTTTATTATAACCCTTTAAATCACGCACATTTAAGTCTGCAAACTTCTGGTATCGCTCTGTCATTTCCGCAACCCCCCAATGCAGCGCCGCTGACGCTTTTTTGGGGTCGGTAACAACAGGAATCATTAAATGCGGAATCCCATTGTAAACACTAAGTTCTACAACTTTCGGGTCTATCATAATTAGTTTTACATCTTCTGGCTTTGCTTTATACAGAATACTCATAATAATCGTATTAATGCAGACCGATTTACCAGATCCGGTCGCGCCTGCAATCAAAACATGCGGCATTTTCGCAATATCCGTCACAACCACCTGCCCCGCAATATCTTTTCCTACTGCAAAACTAAGGTTTGATGGAAATTTTTGAAACTCCTCTGATTCCAACAAATCTCGGAATGCTACCATACTCGTTTCTTTATTAGGCACTTCAATCCCTACTGCCGCCTTTCCGGGAATCGGCGCTTCAATACGAATATCTGTCGCTGCAAGATTTAGTTTAATATCGTCTGTAAGTCCTACGATTTTGCTTACCTTTACACCCTGTTCTGGCTGCATTTCGTAACGAGTTACAGAAGGGCCTTGACTAATATCTGTAATCGTTACCCGCACGCCAAAGGTCTGTAAGGTCTGCTGCAATTGCAGCGCAGTTTCCTTTAGCTGTTTTGTGGAATCGCCTTTGCGCCCTTCGCCTTTTTTTAATAATTCAATTGGTGGAAATTGGTATTCTTTCTTCGGCGGCTCTGGTACGGGACTTGTTTCCGGCAATCCTGCAATCGCGGACGCTGTATTTGCAGCACTTCCAGTTTTTGCCGCATTACTTATATTAGATGTATTGGAATTAGTATACGATGTATCGCTGTCAGCATTATCCATATCCAGGTCATTCGATTCAAATACCACTGATCTAGTTGCAGTTTCCTCTGTCATCGGCTCTGGCATACTGCTTAATACATCATCGTCCATACTGCTGCTGTCCTCTACATTCTCCAATACTTCCGCAGCTAGGCTATCCTCTAAATAATCCTCACTATCTGCATTGTTGTCAAACAGATTCTCGTATAACTCATTTTCAGGCGGATACTCATGATTCGGGCTTTCAATTTCTATATTTTCATTTAACGTATTCGCTTCCTCATAAACCAGTTCATCAAAATATGTTTCCTCTTGATTATCCGCTGATTCTTGCTGATAAACATCCGCTTCATTTGCAACTTCTGATTCCATATTTTCCAAACTACAGCTTTCTTGATTTACAGTTTCTTGATCTGCCAATTGTTGCAAATCTTCTTCATATGTATTATCTATATATGCGTTGTCTTGATATACGCCGTCTTGATACACACTATCCTGATATTGCGCGTCGTCATACGTGTTTTCATCATACGCCGTATCACGATCTGCATCATGATTATATAGTTCTGACATCGTTTGGCTGCCATCGCTGCTATTATACTGTACGTTATCTGGCATACCATTGTCCATATCCGTCAAAAATCCGCTTTCCGTCTGCGTGTCAAAAACATCTTCATACGGTTTTAGACGGATATCTTCGTGAAGTGCATCTTTCACTTCCTCGTCCAAAAGCACAATTTCATGGATATCCTGCTTTATGCCAAGAGAAGGCTCTTCACCCTTAAATGTTACTGCCATACTTGGCACAACACCACGTGCCTTCTTGTCCATCCGCCGCACTTTCTCTTCTGGCACTTCGTTAAAGTCCTCCAAAGAACTCCCTTTCGCACCTTTCTTAATATCTGCCTTAGAGTCTTTTTTCTTTGGTTTCTTTTTTATCGGCTGTGGCTGAGGACGGCGATTTTGCTCCGATTCCTTATAATCCTCTTCCATATCATCAAAATCATCGTCCCATAGACTTTCACGGTATTCCCGCATCCGTGCCGCGTCCTCACGCGCTGTTTCTATTAGATAAGAACCGCCTTTTTTTATGCCAGACAGAAAACTTTTCTCTGTGATAAATACAATTGATATAATACCAAGAACTGCCAAGACAAATAATGTTCCGCCAAAACCAATTGACTGATACAGTCCGCGTGCGATACTCCCAAACAGCACGCCGCCGCCAGAATGATGCTCAGCAGAAGTCTGATATAAGTCACGCACAAGAGATTCTCCTGTTATCATTGCATTCTGACCCATTATCATATAGGAAATAATCCCCGCAATCAATACAAGGACTGCACCGCTGACCAGCTTAATAATTGCAACCGTATTTCCTTTATTGGAAATGCCAAACGCAAATCCCAAAAATACAATTACCGGAACAAGATATGCTAACAGCCCAAACAAGCCAAACATTACATCTCGTATTCCTTCCGCCACCAACCCGCGGATAATATGCATTACACAAAGAAAAAGAAATATTGCTGCCGCAAAAATAATAATCAGCATTACTTCATTTTTTACTGCGATATCAACATTCTTCCGCGCCTGCTTTTTTCTTCTTCTAGTACTTGAAGATGTTCCTCTTGAACTTGAGGAGGTTCTTCTGGTACTGCCTGTTGTACTCTTTCTGGTACTTTTGCCGGAAGATGTTCTGCTTTTTGTATTATTTGATGCCATAATTTTCCTCCATTAAAACGCTGCAAGGAATAGTATATCATTAAATGATTCTCTTGTCATGTGTTTTTGTTCCGAACTGAAATTTTTAGAATTTGTTCGTTACTTTTCACACCCACGCCAAAGTAGTGGGAATCATGCGCCAAAATGCT
>CBCOYO010000111.1:0-11747 GCA_965114465.1 uncultured Lachnospiraceae bacterium | reverse complement strand
ACGAATGCTGTAACCCGCTCAAGGAAGTTTACAACATACTTATTATAATAGAAAAGTTTTTCATGTACAATAAAAAATATTGGTTGTAAATAAATTTTGTAAAATCTGCCAAATTTTATTGTGAAAAATCATGAATTTTATATTCCTTTGATTCGATTTCTATTTATTCGGCAGTTCATACCGTTTTAAATATTCCTGAAATTTTACTGCAAAAAAGCTTCCCTCGTCCTTTTGCAGTGTATCAATATATTCGTGTGCGTGGGTGTCATCCTCATAAAGCTGCATAACATTAATCGCCAGATTAGAACAATGATCCGCGATCCGCTCATAATTATTTGTAATATCAGAAAGTACAAACCCCATCTCTGCGGTGCACTTTCCTTTGCGCAGACGCTTTGTATGGCGCTTTTTCATCTCCTTTTGAATTACATCAATCACTTCCTCGAATGGTTCAATTGCTTTCGCTGCGATTTCGTCTTCCGTTTCCAGCATCTTTACTGCATCTGCCAGAATATCTTCTACCGCCTGCGAAAATATTTTTAGTTCTTCCACTGCCTTAGCGGAAAAACTTTGTTCTTTCTTATTGATTTCGCGTGCAGAATCCACTATATTCATTGCATGATCCGATATCCGCTCCAAATCGCCGATGCTGTGCAGCAGCATATTTAATTTATGCGAATCCCTAACACTAAGATTTCTACTTGAAAGTTTTACCAGATAACTACTGATTTCATCATCATAGCGATCCACTAAGTTTTCTTTGTACTCCACATTCTCCGCTATATGCTTATCAAAGTGAAACAGCATTGGAATCGCTTCTTTTAAAGAATCGTATGTGATTTCTGCCATTTTAATTACAAGCGAATTTGCCTGCTCTAAAGCAAAAGAAGGCGTACTTAAAAAGCGTTCGTCGAGTCTAATAAATTCAGGCCCCTTCTCTGCGCGTGCAAGTTCTTCTTCGTCCGGTTTAATAATCATAAGTGACAATCTTTCCAAAACATTTGAAAACGGCAAAAGCACCAAAGTTGCAACAATGTTAAAGCCTGTATGTACACAAGCAATGCCAACTTTATTCACCGATTCGTCCATAAAATCAAACTGAATCAATGCGTGCAGCAGATAAAATACCACCATAAAAATTGCTGTTCCAATAACATTAAACAATAAATGTACCATAGCTGCGCGTTTTGCATTTTTGGTCGCGCCAACGCCAGACATCATTGCTGTTACGCAAGTACCGATATTCTGTCCCATAATAATCGGCACCGCAGCAGCATACGTAACAGTTCCTGTTCCGCACAGCGCCTGCAAAATACCAATAGAAGCTGATGATGACTGGATTATCGCCGTCAGCAGCGCCCCTACCAAAAGCCCCAATATTGGATTGGTAAACATTGTAAAAAGTCTGGTAAATTCCGGAATATCACTTAACGGCTCCATTGCGGAGGACATAGCATCCATTCCGAACATCAGTATCGCAAATCCTACAAAAATCGTACCTAAATCGCGCTTTTTGCCATTTTTTAAAAACATTATAAAAATAACGCCAATAATGGCAAGCAAAGGCGAAAAGGAGGTCGGCTTCAGCAATTTTACTAGAAAATTATCGCTTTCAATACCTGTTAAGCTTAAAATCCATGATGTAACCGTCGTTCCGACATTAGCCCCCATAATTACGCCAATTGCCTGCTTTAGCTTCATAATTCCAGAATTAACAAAGCCTACTACCATTACGGTTGTCGCAGAAGATGATTGGATTACCGCCGTAACCCCAGCTCCCAAAAGAACCGCCTTCCATTTGCTGTTTGTCAAGTTTTCCAGTATTCTCTCCAAACGACCACCTGATAACTTTTCAAGTCCCTCGCTTAAAATATGCATTCCATATAGAAACAAGGCCAGTCCACCTACCATGGACAATAAGTCAAAAAAACTCATATTTCTTCTCCATTCCTGCCGAGCTTGCGCTAAAACGCAAAAGACCACTTCGTAATTTCTTATTATCATTTTCAGTACATATAATTTGATTATACAACATATTATGAAATTTGTGTAAATTTTTTTAATTTTATATAATCTTTATAGCTGCTGTTTTGTTTTACTACTTTTTGCAGAAAAATTTATACAATTTTACCAATTTTTAGAATATAAAATAGAAAATATTTCTTATAATACCTTCTTTTATTAAACTGAATTATACAATCGTAACAGTTCAGATAACCCATTGAACTGTTACGTATCCAGCCATTGGAAATCAAATATTTACAGATTTTGCTAATGAAAATCTTGAAGGCAAAACAGTAACATTTATTCCAACAGCCGCATTGCCAGACAACTTGGATTTTCACATTGAATATAGTAAAGAATTATTATCTAAAATGGGACTTATTGTTGACGAACTAGAAATCTCCACAGCCATATATTCCGACATTGTAAACAAATTAGAGCGTAATGATTTTATTTATGTATCTGGAGGCAACACTTTCTTTCTGCTTCAAGAAATGAATCGATCCGGTGCTGTAATAAGGATACTGCAAAGTATATCTATCAGTTTGATTGGGAAAGTTCGTTCAGAGCAAATCCGATACCAAAAAACTCCATCAAAAGGAAGATTGTCAGAAGTCACTATCATGTATTATTTGCGAAAACAATTTTTGCACCTTTTAGGTCAAAACCCAGAATTACGCATAACACAAATAATTCAGAAACAGCAGAAAAAGTCAGGAATCTCTTGGGATTCACTGGCTTCTTAGTATTATTAAACTTTTAACTTTCAAGTATACTCACGAGCAATATATTTTGCCAAAATACAAAAGATTACAATACTCGTGAGTCGACATAATTGGCAAATTTTAGTATCCGCCAGTATAAATTACGCGGAGCTGTCACAATAAGTTTTGATGATACAAGATATAATATAAAACACCGCGCTGTATTTGATTATCTTATATACGTTTTCCTTAATTCGACAGCCCCAAGTAATTTCTGAATAGTTCTTAACAGAAGTGACAAAGAAAAGTCGGTTATGAAAACCATAGCTACCTTTTCCGAAATAATCCTGTCAGACGCCATATATCCACTGCACTGATTTTCCAGAATCGGAAATCATACTGTACCAACGCTGGCAGGGTTAATGTTCATAGTATACAACATTATCGCCTGCGTCTTGCAGCAAATAAGCCTCCAATATTCTTCCATCGATGGCACTGACTGTACAATTGAAACTTAACATATCTCTTATATCCATTCCGTCTTCCGCATTGTTAAATATAACATAATACGCAATTTCTCCTTTGTCCTTTTCCTTTATTTCCTCCCAATCTGCTATGCATAAATCGGTACTCCAGCCACTCGTTTCATAGACATATAACCTAAGTTCTTTTCCCTTTTCGCCAATATCGCTTTCCATTGCATTTTTTGCAATTTCTATCGCTTTCTCCTCAGAGATTCCTCCTGCTGCCTGCACTTTTTCCTCAAGTATCCTTCTTTTCTCCAAGTTCTCCTCGTTTATCTGTGCTTGTGTCAGCTTATTTATGCCATCGCCCATTTTATGCTGGAAATCAATAATTTCCAGAAGTTCCTCATCCGTCATCTCCCTATCCGGCAAATGGTATTCCCCCGTTGCTTTAACATAACAAAGCACTCCCTCTGTAACAGCTTCTGCATTATCCACCTGCACTATAATATATTCCGGATATTTCCCATTCCCATACTCCTGCCAAAGTTCTTTGCTGCGCTTGCTTTCCTTATCAGAATATGCCCTTGAAAAAACATCGGCTTGCGCCTCCTGTGCCTGAACCATCTCTACAACATCTTGCACCTCCGAACGTTCCTGCTGTGTTTCCGACGCTATATTCTGTACTTCTAAAATTTCATATGACTGTGCCTCTACACTTTCCTGTAAGCTGTCACGTTCTATTTTTCCGCATCCCGTCAAGCAAAAAGTATTTGCAAGTAATAATGCAGCCATATGGATAAATGCAGCCTTTGCAAATTTTTCCGATTTTTTCATTATAATACCTCTTACGTGCTCTGCACGTGTACCAATCAATAGTTTGAAACTTCTTTTATCCTTTCGGGAAGCATACTCCTTTATTACCATGTCTGCAAAATACTTCCATCCACGGCATCAATAATATATCCGCAAGTAAACGAACGGTCATTAGGATCGCCAAAGCCTATATTATATGCCACACCTGCCTTGGATTCAATTCCCTCGCACCAATCTTGTGTAGTATCAAACAGTTCCGCCGCATTGTCTTCACTATCTGTCATTAACTCCAATTTATCCGCTCTGTCACCTAAATCAACCTTTATCTGTTTCTCTGCGATTTCTACTGCCTCACTGCCGCTAATTCCATTGGCATCCTGCACCAGTTTCTTGAGCCGTGCTTCCTCTGCCTGATATGCCGCTTTTTCTTCTTCCGTTATCACATTACTCTGAATAACAGCATAGCTCATCTTATTCTGGAAATCAATAATTTCCAAAAGCTCCTCATCCGTCATCTCCCCATCCGGCAGATTGAAAACGCCCGTAGATCTGATATAGCAAAGTGTCCCTGCTGTCACTTCCTCCGGTTTGTCCACTTGTACAATAACCTTTACAGGAAATGTTCCATCCTTGTATGCCTGCCAAAGTTCATTGTAACGCTTTTCTTCTTGGACAGAATACTCTCTTGAAAAACCGTCTGCCAATACCGCCTGCCCTTGAATCATATCGTTCAAATCTTCCAATTCTTCTTTGGGAATTTCTTCCATACGCTCCTTTACGACACTCGTTACATACGCACTTACAGGAATACTGGCTACACACGCTGTCAGTGCAAAAGCTGCCGCAACGGCTGCTACCTTTCTCCAATTCCATACTTTTTTGTTCCCATTTTCCATTCGTTTTTGCACATTCATAATAATATCCTCCTGCATTTTCGCTGAAATATGTACCTGTTCCATTACTTTTTTTACTTCCAATCCATCCATGCGTTATATACCTCCTTCCATATTGACTGCATCACGCATCTGCTTTCTTCCCCGTAGCAATCTTGTTTTTACTGCGCCCTCTGTGATTCCCAGAATATCCGCTATTTCTTTTATTTGATATCCCTCCACATAGTGCAGATAAATAACCGTTTTCTGCTTGACTGGCAGTGCCAAAAGGTCTTTTAATACTTCTTTTTCTTCTGGTGCTGGAAGCATATTTTCCACTTCCTCAATGGAAACCTTCGGATGTCGGATTCTAAACCGTATCATATCTCGACAAATATTGGTAGCTACCCGAATCAGCCATGCTTTCTCATGCTCCTCATCATGAAACTCTGGATTTTTTTCCAAATACCGGCAAAAGGTATCCTGAATAGCATCCTGAACATCCTGCTCATTGCATAGTATTACAATACAGATTTTATAGAGCATATCGCTGTATTTAATCACTGCTTCTCTTATGTCCTTCATGTGATTCACCTCCTTTGCTATATACACGTATAAAAAGGGCAAAAGGTAACATATAAAATTTATTTTTTATGAATTTTGCGTTTTTTATTAATATTACTGGATAAAACAGTCAATTGACACCATACTTATCGGCTGTTAAAATCAATTTATCTAAAAAGACAAGGAAAGTCGAAAAGACTGGCTCTAAGTATAACAATATGCACACAGCACTATATTTTTTTGTCAGAAAGGATATGATTAAAAACTATGAGAAATCAAAATATACGCCAAAAATGGCTTGCACTTTTATTATGTATTGCAATGTTTATGGAAGGAATTTCCTTTAGCACCTTTGCAACTACTAGACAAACTGCTGTTTCCAATCAAGAATCGCAGCAAACTCCTTCCGAGGCAGATTCTTCCATCGCACAGATATCAGAATCCGAAACACTAGAAAGTACAGACACCATTTCATCGAACGCTGAATCGCCAGATTCTTCCGATTCATCAAACACGGATTTAGATACACCAAATTCCTCCGGTTCACAGAACACAGAAACTGATACACCGGATTCCTCTGCTTCACAAGAATCGGACTCTAATACACCAGATTCTTCCGATTCACAGGAAACCGAATCCAATACACCGGATTCTTCCGATTCACAGGAAACCGAATCCAATACACCGGATTCTTCCGGTTCGCAAGATTCCGATTCTGATACACCGGAAACATCTGACACACAAATTACAGAAACAGAATCACTTTTGCCTTCGGAAACCGTTACAGAGCCAGCTACCGAAGCAGATACCATAACAGAAGCAACTGAAACCGAATCAACTGATATTTCTGAAGACGAATACGATGCGCTGCTTGCAGAGCAAATCGCTGCTGCGGAATCCGCTTTTACACAGCTTTTATCCGAAAAGGATTTCATGGCGTTGCTTTATCGAACAAACAACTATGCTGTTCGTGGTGCTCCTGACCTAGAAAGCAGCACGGTTGCAACGATAGAAAGTGGGCATACCTTGTACATATGTGGCATCGTTATCTCTGAAGACGCTGTTTGGTATCAAGTCCGCTTCGGATTGGATGGCACAGAAAAAACTGGCTATGTGGAAAGTGAATATCTCGCTTATTCCGACGAGGACTGGATTTCGTGGGAAGAAACACACCTTGCGCCACTGTTTGCAGGAAGTTTCACCTATGGCGTAACGGCAAACTTTACCACATCAAACTCTAATGCAGACTTCTCGGCATCAGATTCTACTCTGGAAAATAATGCTTCCGAGAGAGCCGTTAATATGTCTGATATCGCTGCTTTTCCAGCGATCTATCACGCAAATTTACGCAAACTTAAAAAAGCACATCCAAACTGGCTCTTTGTGCCAATGAACACAAAAATTGATTTTAACACCGCTGTTTCCAATGAAATGGGGGCTAAAAGTTTAATACAAAATACGTCGTCAAATGCCTCAAAAGGCTGGGTCGGCGCTATGTGCCCAACTGAAAAGGGATGGCATTATGCAACGCAGCCAGCGGTTGCCTACTATATGAATCCTACCAACTTTTTAACGGAAACTTATATTTTTCAGTTTGAACAATTGACATTTAACGGTTCCTACCACACAGAGGGTGCTATTCAGTCTTTCCTAAACAATACCTTTATGAAAGGTGCTATTCCCGGCGATTCTGGAAGACGCACTTATGCAAAAGCATTTTTTGAAATTGGAAAAAGCCGCAGACTCAGCCCTATTCACTTGGCTTCACGTGTATATCAAGAGCAAGGTGCAGGCAACTCTGCCTTAATTTCAGGTAATTATAAGGGATATGAGGGATATTATAATTATTTTAATGTTGGCGCAAGCGGCGGCACTACGGCAGCAATTATCCAAAGTGGTTTAAAATACGCTAAAAGTAAGGGCTGGAATACCCGTTACAAATCACTGTCTGGTGGTGCTGCTACAATTGGAAATGGTTATGTACTAAAGGGACAAGATACTCTTTACCTACAGAAATTTAATGTAGACGGAAACTACAATCCGCTCTACACCCACCAATATATGCAAAATATTCAGGCACCTGCCAGTGAATCATCTTCCACTAGAAGAATGTATGCTAATGCCGGAAGTCTTAATTCACCATTTGTTTTTAAAATTCCGGTCTATAACAATATGCCTGGGGCATCAGCCGGATCGCCAGAAACTCCGGTAACACCAGTTGAACCAGAAATTCCGCAGATTCCGATTGAAAGCATTACATTAAACAAATCCAGTATCGCACTACGCAGAAAAGATACCATTTCTACAGATACCACTGGCATGACAGAAGAAGAAAAAAAGAGCAATGTATCTACTGCTACTATTAAGGCAACCATTAAGCCAAACGATACCACATTCGATAAAACAATTACTTGGAGCTCGTCTAATCCCAAGGTTGCAAGCGTTAAAGCAGGCAGCGGGGAACAGGAATTTATTATTACTGCCACTGGTCCTGGCGAAACAACGCTGACGGCAAAGACCGTAAATAATAAGACTGCTTCCGTAAAAGTCAAAGTAACAACGCCAATGTACAAAATGGAACTCGTAAACACCAATGAACCTTCAGGTTCTTCCAGCGGTGCAGCAACGTTGTTTGTTGGACAGCGCATTAACCTTACAGCAGAATACTGGCCCAAAGACACTACTTCGGACACTACTGTTACATGGAGCAGCTCGAACCCTTCTGTTGCAGATGTTTCCAAAGGAACGGTTACGGCATACGCCACAGGAAGCACTGTGATAAGCGCCTCTGTCAACCATTTTCAGTCAAGCTATCAGATTCATGTTGACGAATGTAATGTGTCCTTTATGGCAGAAGACGGCACAACGCTCCTAGCCGAAACAACGATTCCTTTCGGCAAAACAGTACCAGAATCGTTTTTCCCAGAAATGGAAAGCACCGACCGCCGTATTTTTATCGGCTGGTTTACAAAGCAAGACGGAAAAGGACTCCAGTTCCAACCGGATACTGCAATTCACAGCAAACAAACGACACTGTACCCTTATTTTGAGGAACAGGATAAAGGTTTCTATGTACTGCCAGTAGGCGATCAGATTTTCACAGGTAGTGCCATTAAACCAACTGTCCGTGTTTTTGATGGGATTAGCTACGAGGACGGCAGTGGCGAGGTAATTGAACTGGTGCAGGGTAAAGATTATACCGTTTCCTATAAAAATAATAAAAATGTAAACGCCGAGGGCAGCAAAAATATACCAACCATTACAATCAAAGGAAAAGGTAATTATGCAGGTACTGAATATGTACGCTTTAATATTTTGTCCAAACCGCTTACGGATTCCGATATTACTGCGGAAAATATCCAAACCGCTTACAACGGAAACACACAGAAAAAATCGCCCGTCGTATACCGAAACGGGAAAAAACTGGCAGCGAACAAGGATTATAAAGTAACTTATCCGCAGTCTGGCCCTGGCGCATACAATAGCGCAGGTGTTTACCCCATTGTAATCACTGGAAAAGGCGGCTATACAGGAAAAATCACCGTTTACCAAACCATAACCAAAAATGTAATGATGAGCAAAGTCAGCGTTGCCAAAATACCAAACCAGCCCTATCGTAATGACCTGATAAACAAAGGAACAAACAGCGGCATTGTGCCTGAAAAACTGACTGTCACCTATAAAAATAAACCGCTGGTATTAAGTACTGACGGCGGAAAAACCGGTGATTATACTGTCACTTACAAAAATAACCTTGCAATCGGTACTGCAACCGCAACGCTTACAGCAGTCGAAGGCAGCGGCTTCAGTGGCTCTAAAAATGTTACGTATAAAATTACAGGAACATCTATTAGCAAGGCAAAAGTGCAAGGAATTACCAACCGCGAATATACAGGAAACGAAGCCGATGTTATGCAGAATAATCTTGTACTTACACTAAACGATAAAGTGTTGCAGCCTAGCACGGACAATGGCATTACTGGCGACTATACTATATCTTATTCCAAGATTTCCAAAGTCGGAACTGCAACCATTGTATTAAAGGGCATTAACGAATACAACGGGCAAATTAAAAAAACGTATAAGATTACACCTTGTATGCTCACGCTTGATGGCAGTATGAATCCTGTAATTACAATGGCATACCATACGCAGGCAGCACCCAGCCAGCTAAACAACATTCAAAGCTTATCAGAAATTACGTCCCCCTATATGAAGGGAAGCACCAAGCCCAATGTACTTCTGTACCGCAACGGCGTACCGCTTACCTTAGGGAAAGATTATACGATTAAATATAGTAACAATAAAGCTGTCACCACTGTCGACACACCAGAAAAGAAACTTCCCAAAATCACCGTTACAGGAAAGGGTAATTTTAAAGGCAGTATTTCGGGGTTCTGGCAAATTACTGACGGACAGTTGAGCACACCGCAGATAAACGAGGAACAAGCCATAACCAACAAGGTTACAATGACCGTAAAAGATGTTGTCTACAAAAACAAGGCAAACAGCTATAAAACCACAGTTACTCTAACCGATGCAAATGGCAGCAAGCTTACCGCCGGAAAGGATTATGATAAAAATTTAATTTACACTTATGTACACGAATCCGTAGTAAATATTAAAGGCGGTGGTACTGAAAAGCGCGCTGCGGGTGATCTTGTAACTTCGTTAGATATTCCTTCCGCAAATACCGCTATTCGCGTTACTGCCAAAGGAATCGGTGCTTACCTTGGCAACGGAACTGCCTCCATATCACGCGTATACCGCATTATAACTGCCAATTTATCCAAGGCAAAAGTAAAAGCGGCAGCAAAAGTATACTTAAACGGAAAAGAAATTAAACTTACCAAAGACGACTTAAATGTTACCCTAAACGGATCAACACTTGTTTATGGGCAAGATTACACAATTGACGAATCCACATACAAAAACAACATAAAAAAAGGAAAAGCAACCGTTGTATTGCGCGGAATTGGCGAAAACTATGGCGGCGAAAAAAAGATTACCTTTACAATAGCCGCAAAAAAAGTTGTTTGGTGGAAAAATTTACTACAATAAAAAGTTCAAATAGTAATATAAATATCAAGACAAGCCGAAGCAGTATTTTGTACTTTCAACTGCTTCGGTTTTTTTATAACCATACCATTTCGCAACAGCATTTTTTATAAATTATTTTTGCCTGTAGCATACATATTAAAAGTTCTATTACATATAATTATTATGCATTAAGTATCTAAGAAATTATTAAAGAATTAATCTTTGCAGTTCCTAAATTATATTAATTTGACTATTTAAAATTGCAATTACAGCCTTGTTATACTCACGAGCGATTAGATTTTCCTTTCTGCACAGCACGTATTGCCCGCTTATGCTATGGGCTGTGCAGAAATTGGAAAATCTTAACGGTCGTTAGTATATATTACTTCGGCTATTAAAAATTGCAATTACAACCTTGTTATACTCACGAGCGTTCAAATTTACCACATATTTGTAATGCTTCCCGTTCATGAGTCGGATGATTGAGGAAATTTTAGTAATCATAAATATAAATTGCTGTATTTATCAGAATTTTTTAAGAAATTGCTGTGATTTATAACCTTCTAATTAATCAACAACTTGGGGATTTTTATGAAACAGTTAAAACGTTATACAATGATAGGTATTTTATTTGTATTAATCACAGGGTCGCTCGCCCATTTTCTCTATCAATGGTCTGGCAATAACCGTATTGTTGGCTATTTTACACCTATTAACGAATCCATCTGGGAACATATGAAATTGTTATTTTTTCCAATGCTGTTGTATGCAGTCTTTATTATCCTTAAATTTCGGAAGGACTATCCATGTATTGCGGCTTCGCTTTATTTTGGGATTATTGCAGGAACTCTGCTTATCCCTATCTTTTATTATGCCTATACTTATATCCTTGGCAGAGATTTTTTTGTGCTTGATATTGCTACCTTTATTTTAAGCATTCTTATTGCATTTTGGAGTTCGTATCAGTTAACACTTCATTGTAAATTACAAGATTATTGCTGGCTACTTCGTATTTTCGTGTGTGTATTATTTCTATGCTTTATTATATTTACTGATTATCCACCGGACTTAGAAATATTTAAAGATCCTACAATCGTTCCTCCATTGGGATGCAATCCCTGCCCTGTCATATAACTAGAATCCTCAGAAGCAAGAAATAGAAAGCACGGCGAAACTTCACATGGCTGACCAGCTCTATTCATTGGTACATAAGAGAATTTTTGTAACATTTCAGATAACCCATTGAACTGTTACGTATCCAGCCATTGGAAATCGCTTCGCGA
>CBCOYO010000110.1:0-11774 GCA_965114465.1 uncultured Lachnospiraceae bacterium | reverse complement strand
TTGTAGTATCGGTGTATTGTTATGCCCAAATCTGGCGTGGGTGTGAAAAGTAACTAAAAACTAAAATGTTTTAAAAATGAGTAAACAAAAACTTGCATATCTTTCCACTTATTGTTATAATGACGATAGAAGACAAGCAGGCTGTAAGATTTATCTACAATTTAACAAATGGATTCTATCGCAGGAGGTTGCAAAGTTATGGGAAGTGACGTAAACGCAATGAAAACTGCCATTGATAATGGCAAAACAGCACTAGGGATTGAGTTTGGCTCTACCAGAATTAAGGCGGTATTGGTGAATGCACAGCATGAGGTAATTGCCAGTGGAACATACGATTGGGAGAATCAGCTCGTCAATAATATCTGGACATACAGCTTGGAGGCGATATGGAAAGGGCTTCAAGACTGCTATCAGGATTTGGCAAAAAGTGTAAAGACACAGTATAATACTGAACTTAGGACAATTGGCTCTATTGGTTTTAGTGCTATGATGCATGGTTATATGGCATTTGGCAAAAAGGATGAATTGTTAGTTCCGTTTCGGACATGGCGCAATACGATTACGCAGGAGGCAAGCGAGAAACTGACAAAGATTTTTAATTATCATATTCCGCAAAGATGGAGTATTGCGCATCTGTATCAGGCGATTTTAAACGGAGAGGATCATGTCAGCGAGATTACATATTTTACAACGCTGGCAGGTTATATTCATTGGCAGCTTTGCGGGCAGAAGGTGCTCGGCGTGGGTGAGGCGTCTGGTATGTTTCCGATTGATATAGAAACAAGGGATTTCAACCGGAAAATGGTAGCGCAGTTTGACACATTAGTAGAAGATAAGGGTTTTTCGTGGAAGCTGGCGGATATTATGCCTAAGGTGCTGGTAGCAGGTGATAATGCTGGAACATTGACTGCGGAGGGAGCAAAGCTTTTGGATGTAACAGGAACCTTGCAGGCAGGGATTCCAATGTGTCCGCCGGAGGGAGATGCTGGAACGGGCATGGTTGCAACAAACAGCGTGGCAATGCGTACCGGAAATATTTCAGCAGGAACTTCGGTTTTTGCAATGGCAGTTTTGGAGAAAGATTTATCTAAGGCATATGATGAATTGGATCTTGTAACGACGCCGGAAGGAAATCTTGTGGCAATGGTGCACTGCAATAACTGTACATCAGACTTAAATGCATGGGTGAATATTTTTAAGGAATTTCAGGAGGCAATGGGACAGAAAGCCGATATGAATGAATTGTACGGCACATTGTACCGTAAAGCTTTAGAGGGGGATGCGGATTGCGGCGGACTGCTGTCCTATGGGTATTATTCAGGAGAACACGTAACAGGATTTGCAGAGGGGCGTCCATTGTTTGTGCGCACACCGGATTCTAAGTTTACACTTGCCAATTTTATGCGTGTCAATTTGTTTACAGCGCTCGGCGCAATTAAGATCGGTATGGATATTCTGTTTAAACAGGAAGGCGTAGTACTGGATGAACTGTTAGGTCATGGCGGATTGTTTAAGACAGAGGGCGTTGGACAGAAAGTTGTTGCGGCGGCAGTGAATGTGCCGGTTTCTGTTATGAAAACTGCCGGAGAGGGCGGCGCATGGGGAATTGCAGTGCTTGCGCAGTATATGATGGAAAAGGCAGAGGGTGAGTCGCTTGCAGATTACCTTAATAAGAAAGTATTTGCAGGTGAGGAGTCTGTGCGTATGGAGCCAGATGCTAGAGATGTTGCGGGATTTGAAACGTTTATTGAGCGGTATAAGAAAGGGCTTGCGATAGAGCGGGCGGCGGTTGAAAACCTGTAGGGTTCTCCACTCGATTGAAAGGAGAATACGATTTTGAATTATGAATTTGATTGGGATAAACTGATTCATTATGACGAAGATGAAACAATGGATGAGCCGAAGCAGAGTATTCCGTTTTCTTTGGATACGACCTATCTTAAACAGGAGTTTACTTTAGATTTTGTCGTTTGGAATTTGAAACGTGAAAACTTAGAGCAGACGAAAAAAGTGGTTCAATATATATTGGACAACTTTAATGGGTTGTTTGAAACGGCGTGGACGGCGTTTTATTATTTCTATTATGATAACTTAGACTGTACATTGCCAGAGTTTTATCAGATGATAGATTTTGAAAATCCTTATTACACGATACGGGTTGAAATCAATAGTGATTATTTGATGGACGGTATTGCGAGATACCATTTTGTGGCAGCTACAGATGAGAATTTATCTGATGATGATATCCGGCTTTATATGCGGGACAATAAATGCTGGGCTGCTGACACAAATAATGATGGTACGGCGATTTTGGTAAGTGCGAACTTTGAGGATATCTATATTCCTGAAATGATTGAAGGTGAGAGGAAAGCCTTTGAAAGAGTGTATGAGAAAATGGAGGAAGAACAGTTTCCGTTTGTCAAGTCATTTTCATAAAAAATGGGACAGTTCGTTTCCGTTTAAAGAAATTAGCAAAAGGGGATAGAGCCTGTTGCATGAAGGGAAATGTATGCAAGAATGGCAAGTCAAAAGTGAATGAATTGAATAAAACTTTCATAAGTTGTTTGTGTATTGGAAAGGAATGACGAAAAATATGTTAGAAGAATTAAAGAAAAAGGTGTATGAGGCGAATATGGATTTGCCCAAATACGGTCTTGTGACATTTACATGGGGAAATGTAAGCGCGATTGACCGTGAGAGCGGTATGTTTGTTATTAAGCCAAGCGGCGTGGACTATGACTTGTTAAAGCCGGAGGATATGGTGGTAATGGATTTAAACGGCAACAAGGTTGAGGGAAAATACAATCCATCTTCTGATACCGCAACGCATTTAGAGCTGTACAAAGCATTTCCAGAAATTGGCGGTGTAGTACATACCCATTCAACGTATGCGACAAGCTGGGCGCAGTCCGGCAGATCGATTCCCTGCTATGGAACAACGCACGCCGACTATATGTACGGTGAAATTCCTTGTGCGCGCGTGTTAAGTCAAGAGGAAATGGATGAGGGCTACGAGAAAAATACAGGTACTGTAATTATTGAAACGTTCCAAGGAAAAGACCCAATGGCAGTGCCGGCGGTGCTCTGCAAAAATCACGGGCCTTTTGCGTGGGGAAAGGATGCAAAGGAAGCGGTGCATAATGCGGTTGTGCTTGAGGAGGTCGCGAAGATGGCGCTTTTCACAGAGCAGCTAAAACCGGATGTGGAGTCAGCACCGCAGCGGATTCAGGATAAGCATTATTATAGGAAGCATGGCGCGAATGCGTACTATGGTAATAAGATTGAGGAGTAGGTGCGAATGCAGTTCTCTGCAAAAAAGTATAGGCGCGCAGAGGAAAATAATACTTTTCAACTTGATTTTAGAAGATATATAATTTCTTAGGTAATATTGTAAAAAAATTTCCTTTACGGGAAATGAAAAATATGGTATGTTCTTATTGGTTTTAATTGATACTACTTAACAGTTAATATTTCTGAGTAACTTGACTACATAATGTCGGCTATATACATTTAACTAGTACAGTACGGTAAGTTCTGGCGTTATGTAGTATAAATGAATAATTTATAAATAAAGTAAGTTAGGGGTTTTTGTGTTGATTGGTTCAAGAAGCCCCAGAAAAATGGAGGGAAAGCGCAATGACAAATTTAGAGCTTCAAAAAACAGCGAATGAAGTTCGTAAGGGTATTGTAAATGGTGTTCATGCGGCGAAGGCAGGACATCCCGGCGGATCGTTATCAGCAGCCGATATTTATACATATCTTTACTTCGAGGAGATGAATATTGACCCCAAAGATCCGAAGAAAGCAGATAGGGATCGTTTTGTATTATCAAAAGGACATACGGCGCCCGGACTTTATTCCACATTGGCGAACCGTGGATATTTTCCAGTGGAAGATTTGCTGACATTGAGAAAATTAGGTTCTTATTTACAGGGGCATCCTTGTATGCAGCACGTGCCCGGCGTGGATATGTCCTCTGGTTCTCTGGGACAAGGCATTTCGGTAGCATGTGGTATGGCGCTTGGCGCTAAGATGTCCAATGCGGATTACCGTGTCTATACATTGCTTGGCGATGGCGAAATTCAAGAAGGGCAAGTTTGGGAGGCAGCTATGTTTGCAGGCCACCGCAAGCTGGATAACCTATGTGTAATTGTAGATAATAATGGTCTGCAAATTGATGGAAAAATTGAAGATGTCTGCTCACCATACCCGATTGATAAGAAATTTGAGGCATTTAATTTCCATGTTATTAATCTTGCCGATGCGCATGATTTTGACCAAATCCGTGCAGCGTTCCAAGAGGCACGGGAAACAAAGGGAATGCCGACAGCGATTATTGCGCACTCCACAAAGGGAAAAGGCGTATCCTTTATGGAGAATAACGCAGACTGGCATGGCAAGGCTCCAAATGATGAGGAGTATGCAGTGGCGATGGCAGATTTAGAGAAGATCGCACAGCAGTTAGCATAGGCGGCAGAAGGGAGATAAAAATGGCAGATAATAAAACAAATAAAGTTGTTTCAAAAATAGCAACAAGAGAGAGTTATGGTAATGCTTTGGTTGAAGTTGGCAAGGAAAATCCAAATGTAGTCGTATTGGATGCAGACCTTGCGGCAGCGACAAAAACAGGTGTTTTTAAGAAAGCATTCCCTGATCGGCATATTGACTGCGGTATTGCAGAATCCAATATGGCTGGTGTTGCTGCTGGATTATCATTGGCAGGAAAAATTCCGTTTATGAGTTCTTTTGCAATGTTTGCGGCAGGCCGTGCGTTTGAGCAGGTGCGCAATTCTATCGGCTATCCGCACTTAAATGTGAAAATTGGCGCAACACATGCTGGCATTACTGTAGGAGAGGACGGCGCGTCGCATCAATGTAATGAGGATATCGCGTTAATGCGTACTATTCCTGGTATGGTGGTAATGTGTCCGGCAGATGATATTGAAGCAAAGGCGGCTGTGCACGCTGCGGTGGAATACGAAGGCCCTGTATATATTCGTTTTGGACGTGCGGCAGTTCCTGTAATTAACGACAATCCTGATTATCATTTTGAGATTGGCAAAGGAACGGTACTGCGTGAGGGGAAAGATGTAACGATTGTTGCAACGGGTATTTGTGTAGAATCGGCGCTTGGTGCAGCAGAGATGCTGGAGAAAGATGGCATTAGCGCAGAGGTAATAAATATTTGCACGATTAAGCCGTTGGACGAGGAATTAATTGTAAATTCTGCAAAGAAAACAGGCAAAGTGGTAACAGCGGAGGAGCATTCTGTTATCGGTGGATTGGGAAGTGCCGTCTGTGATGCACTCTGCAAATCGTATCCAGCACCTGTCTGCAAAATTGGTATGCAAGATCAGTTTGGCGAGTCTGGATCGGCTGCAGCACTTGTTGAGAAATATAAGCTGGACGCAAAAGGCGTTTATGAGCAGGTGAAGGGATTTTTAGGGAAGTAATATACAGTGTAAGATATAGATAAATACAGCCATTAGGAATGTTTTAACTAAAGTGTATTATTGATAATTTAGATGGGCTGTCGCAATAGATTTTGATTATACAAGATATAGTATCAATCGCAAAATGGTGTTAGATTATCTTGTATATATTTGACTCAATGCGACAGCCCCCTGCAGTTATTCTATCGAAATGCGTTCCAACCGCCCCCCAAGCCGGCTTAAAATATCATTTGTAATCGTATCAGCACATTCTGCGATATCGCTTGCACTGGATTCCAGTGCGCCGCTTTTTCCAATAATAACGGCGATTCCTCCGGCAGATACATCTGGAATATCCGTTACATCCACTATAGTCATGTCCATACATACAGACCCTATAATTGGTACTTTATATCCATTGATAAGAACATACCCTTTTTGGTTGGACAAGGAGCGTGGCAGACCGTCCGCATACCCAATAGCAAGCGTGGCAATTGTGCGGTCGCGGTCGCTGATAAACTGTAGTCCATAACCAGCCGATTCATTTTTATATAGAGGGCGCACAGAAACAATTCTTGCCTTTAATGAAAGCACTGGTTTTAGGCAGTTCTGCCATTGTAGAGTATCCTGCTTACTGCTTAGCACGCCATAGAGCGCAATCCCAACACGCACATAACTGCCATAGATATGGACACTGTCCATTAGATGCCTATTATAATCACTGTTTGCAGTGTCCATCTTTTCAAAGGGAGAAATTGCGCCATTTTTTAAAGAGGGTAAAGTGTTATTTAGTGTTCCGTAACTTGCCAAAAAATGAATGGGAGGGCACTGGAAATTTTGCTGTTCTAATGCTGCAATTACAGTAGAAAACGCTCTTTTTTGCTGTTCCCGAAAGGTAATTCCATCCTTTTCTTTTAAATCTGAGGTAGCAAGGTGTGTGAATATGCCGTCCATTTGAAATGCTTTTAGCTGAAAAATTGCAATAATTTTATCAATATGTTCGCTTCGTTCGCCTATGCGGTGCATTCCTGTATCAATTCCAAGGTGTACATGAAGCTTTTCGGTATAGTGCAAATGTTCCCAGATATCTGCAAGCTGGGTTGCATAGCTGTAATCAACAATTGTCTGTGTAAGCTGATATTGCAAAAGCAGCGGAAGCTGTGCAGGTGCAGTATAGCCAAGAACTAAGATCTCACCAATAATCCCATGCTGGCGCAGTTCGATTCCTTCTTGCAGTGTTGCAACGCCATAGGAGGATAGCCCCATATCCTGCAATGCATTTGCAATGAGTACAGCGCCGTGCCCGTATGCGTTGGCTTTTATAATCGGCATAAAGCGACAATTTCGAGGAAGCTGTGATTGGAGAAAAAATACATTTTGCCGTAAGGCTTCCATATCCAGTTCAATCCATGCGCGCTCCTGTGTTAGCCGATTATGGGCGTTGGAGGGAAAATATTCTGCAGAACTTGGCGTATTTATTAGATAAATATTGTTTTCAGTATCGTTATTTTTTTTGTGTGCTGCCCTGTATCGAGAATCTGTGTAAAAAGCGGTGAATAGGGTGCGCAGATGGTGGATTCCAACGGATACCAACACCGACAGAATGCATACGCCAATATAATGAATTAAGCTGTTTTCCACAAGAAGCGTTGTTTGGTGCGTTGCTTTTGCCAGACCACGCAGAACAATAATCATCAAAGGATGCAGGACATAAATCCATGTGGTTATCGGGCGCAGGCAGGCGGTGTTTTGTATCGTTGTATCTGCTTTCTGAAAGTGGGACTGATTTAGTGATAAGAGTGCTTTCATTAGGAAATACATAACGGGAATCAGCGATAAATACATACTGTCGTGACGTTGCAGATTCAAGCGGTGCAGCGTAAATGCTTCCAAGGTCATAAGTAAAAAACTTCCGATGAAAAAACAAATAAGATATCCGAAGTATAGCAGTTCATTTCCGTTTTGGGCAAAAGACTGCGATATTTTTTGCAATGTTTGGTGGTCGTTTGAGGGTTTTAATGGTTGTTTGGCGGCGATATTTGCTCCTAAAAGCAGAAACAGCGGCGCAAAGAAAACTCCGTTGCGTGTATAGGTACTTATCTGAAAAAGAAATTGATAACTTTTTAACAAAGCAGGTACAGATGCAATCACGCCGTAATAACTGTCACCAAACAGTCCAATAAAATATAAAATCGCCGTTACAGCCATAAGCATACGTGCGGTTAGAAAGCGTTTTAGCAAAAGAAGCAGCAGCATGCCAATTATGCACGCAGGAAAATACCATAAATGGTAAAAAGTGCCGTCAAATAGCAGCATTTTAATCATTTTCCATAAATTTTCAAAAGAAAAAGATGAAAAATTCTGAAAATGTCCCGCATACAGCCCTACTGGAAAATAAAGAAGAATCGAAAAAACATATAATAACAGGGTTTTTTTCAGATACTTTTTTATTTTTCTATGTGTGGAAGCAGCGCTTTCCAATTCTTCTTTGCCATAAATTGCGTCTGACAGCACAAAAAAGCCGGTTACCATTAGGAAAAACGGAACAGCGACACGCGCCAATACCCTTGTTAAGAAAAAATCGGCGTCGGCGTTAAAGCTTGATAGTGGTGACGTATGAATTGCAACGACGAGCAATGCCGCAACAAGGCGGAAGATGTCGAGATTTTGCATACAATGAGTATTTTGTGCGCTGGTGCTGCTGGATTGTGAAGTAGCGGCAGTATTTGGCAAAAGTAATTTCAACATTTCTTTACTCCTCCAAAATCATGCTGGATTGTGAAGTAGCGGCAGTATTTGGCGAAAGAGTGCGTTTCATGCCGATACCCCCAGTTCAATAATGGTATCCAATATTTGTGGAAATGAGTATCCGGCGGCTTTGAGCATACCGGGAAAACGGCTGTGTTCGGTAAAGCCCGGAATGGTGTTGACTTCATTAAATACAATTTCACCGTCAGGTGTTAGAAACATATCTACCCGTGCAAAAATACGGCAGCCTAAAATCTGATAGATGCGTTTGGCTGTTTCTTTTATTGTGTTGGAAATTGTTTTGTCAATCCGCGCCGGAACATGAATATCTGAGGTTTTCAATGTATACTTTTCTGTAAAGTCAAAAAAACCGCCTGATAGTTCGATTTCGTCAACTTCGCCAACCGTCAGAACTTCTGTTCCGATAACAGCACAGCCTACTTCAAAACCTTCAATTGCTTCCTCAAGAAGCACTTCATTATCGTATTCAAATGCAAGCAAAATTGCCTGCGCAAGTGCATCCTCGTTCGGGACTTTGGTGATGCCATAGGAAGAACCCGCTTTAATGGGTTTGACAAAAATGGGATAGCCTATCTGTTCTGCAAAGTTTGCTGCTTTTTGGATTTGGCTGCTTGATGTTAATCGCAGCGATAAAGGTACACGGATGCCTGACGCCGCAACCAGTTTATGGGCACGATCCTTGTCCATGCAGAGCGCAGAAGGAAGCGTGCCGCATCCAATTAGAGGGATTCCGGATAGTTCGACCATACCTTGTAAAGTGCCGTCTTCACCGTTTTTTCCATGCAGAACAGGAAAAACAGCATCCAGTTTTACTGTGCGCACAATATGATTTTCTAATAAAAGCAGCCCATGTTGTGATTTATCTGGTGAAAGAGTAGCTGTTGTGCAGTCTGCGGGATTGCACCAAGTATCCGTAAGCAGTTTGTCAATATTCCCATGAAAATAGTACCATTGCCCATTTTGAGAAATACCAATGGGAATGGGCATATATTTTTGCTTGTCCAAGTTTTGAATTACCGCATGGGCAGAGGAGAGCGAAACGCCGTATTCTGACGAACAGCCTCCAAAAAGAATGGCGATTGTTTGTTTCCGTGATTGTTTCATTTGATTATTTGTTTGTAAATGCATATGTTGACCTCCATTTTGTTGAAACATAGTATTTTTATGCGCAGTTCTATATAGAGAAAGGAAGCCGCTATGGCGGCGCATAAGCTGCGCGTCATGTAGAGAGAATAAACAATGTATCGTTGATAAGAGTCTTTATTTTGAAAAATGGTTCATTTTTTTGATAGGGCTATTGTATCAGATTATGAAAATTTATGCTTTAACATCTGCTTTGCATTTTATTAAGAATTTATAAGGATTTATATAAGGAATTGTAATAAAGATGCTTTATTTTAAAAAATGTTGTGTTTTTCATAACCATTGCAACGGTTTCCAGTGAGTTCTTTCTGAGCAGTTTCTTGGATTTATTAACGATTCATTAATACAGTGTTGTGCAGATAACGAGAAAAAATAGTGATAAATGGTTACTTTTCACACCCATGCCAAAGTAGTGGGAATCATGCGCCAAAATGCTAAAAGCTTTCGCTTTTTTACTTTAGCATTTTGTGTGCAAAATCTGGTGTTGGTGTGAATTGTGACCAATTTTGGCGCATATATTGACTATTTGTGTGTTTGCTTGTATGCTGATATTAATACTCACAGGTAATAAGTTTTATCATGTCACGCAAGACAATTGCGCTTGTGAGTATATTTGGACAGTATGGGCTGTGCAGCAAGAGAAAGTTAATTGTTTATGATATAAAACAGGAAGGCGTGTCCCCTAATAATTGATATATATACAGAAAAAAGACTCAAACAATTGGATATTTCAAAACGACTTGTTTATCAATTTGAATACAGGCAATGAAAAATATGGCATTTGATTATGTGGTTGGCATTCATGAAATCATTGGTAGGTGAATTTACATAAAACGAGAAGTGGTCTGTTAAGGGATGATTGCTTATGGGTGCGTGTTGGTACAAGGATTGTTGTGTGTCTGAACATCAGGATAGTCTTAGGTTTGGTAAGCCAGAGGTTGAAGATGGAAGTAAGAAGATGCGGATGCTGATACAGTCAGAGGAAATACAAAAAATAATTTATGCTATGTAGAAAGGAAAACTTATGAAGTATATTGACCGATTGAGAAATAAACTATCGAAGCAGCGGGAAGTATATGAGCGGTTGAAATTAAATGATTCTGCCACTGTCTGCTATCACGAAAAAATAGATAAGGAATGGGGTGTTGGCGATGCCAATTATACAAATCGTCTGCGCTTAACATACTATCTTTTATATGAAAAAATAGATGATGAAGCTGCATTCGCATATTTATTTCAAGAAGATTTAAAGGACAGAGAAAACAATGATTTTCAGGGGATTGGCACGACCATTCAGATATTAACGTATTTGCTGCAAAAGCACAACGACAATCATCAGTATGATTCATTGTTTGAACGGGCGCAGAATGCGAATTTTGACTGTGCCTGTGGATACAATAGGAACATTACAATGGATGAAGATATCGAAAGCAATGATTTACTGGACTGTATTTATATGTGCGAGGATTTGGAATATAAGGATATTATGGAACTGCTTGTCGAGGAATGGAAACAGACCGTGACAGCGTGGAATGAGAACAATCGCAGTATGTTGATTCAGTTTTACACATTTTTGGGCAAAGAAGCGGATAATGAAACACTTCTATGGGAGCAGCTTGCGTCAAAGTGCACCGCACAGAAATCGACAGGGCTGCTTTCGGCATATAGAGATATTATCCAATATTATATAAAGGCAGAACAATATTCACGTGCTGAAACGGTTTTAAAGGAAGCAGTCCAAGTAGAGGGAATTGAGGAAATTAAGAGAATCCGCTTGTTTGATGATTTTTTGGAAGCGGCGTGCACGCTGGTCAGCAATGGCGCAGAGGACGCAGAAGGTATCTGGAACTGGGCGAAAACAGAACTTAAAACCCAAGAAGAAATGTACGGCAATCTATATAAAAAAGCGATAGACGCTGCAAAAACAATGGGAGATTTGTATGCTGTACAGTTGGGGAAGGCGTATTTGGAGTGGAGGGAGAAGGTTGGGCTATCCTAAGCGTGAAAAGACTGATGTTATCATTTCTGATGGAAAGAAGCAAGATTTAATAAAGTGATTCCCACATTCTCCCATATAGGGTGTTACATGTTTATGGATACTTTTGTTTTTGGCAGTTGTATCCGTTATTTTTTATGAATATTTTTTCGAGAGATAACCAGAACTAGTAGCAATGATAAAATATTTGATAAGGTTATTCTAATTATCATAAATTCATCTGCTCCTGTTTCTGTTACTGTATGTAAGGAATTGCTTATGAAATTGTTAAATAAATGTTCGGATGCACCTGTCCAGAGCGTTCCAGTCAATGCTGCGCACATACCCCATTCATAGGCTAAAATTCCAGATAATAGTATATATCCTATACCCATAAAAAATGCCATTGCGATATTCATAGAACCGTCAAGCATAGGATTTATTATGTTGGTAAT
>CBCOYO010000109.1:2855-11928 GCA_965114465.1 uncultured Lachnospiraceae bacterium | reverse complement strand
CATATAGAATAATTGCGTTATTTGCAAGTGCATAGTCAACCCATTCTTTTAGCTGTTCTTTGTTGTATGCGGCACCTGTCGGATTATTAGGGGAGCAGATATAAATAATATCTGCATGCGTATTGTGATCTGGCATGGGAAGAAAATTATTTTCAATAGTAGCGTCAATATATGTGATGTTCCTTCCATTCATAATATTGGTATCAACATATACAGGATATACAGGGTCTGGAATTAAAATAATATTGTCTTTATCAAAAAGATCGGTAATATTTCCAGTATCGCTTTTGGCACCATCGGAAACAAATACTTCATTTGCTTCAATTGTAACGCCGTTTTGCTGGTAATAGCTAACAATTGCTTCCCGCAGAAAATCATAACCTTGTTCAGGGCCGTAACCTTTAAAAGTTTCAGCTTTGGAGAGTGCATCAACACCTTTATGCAGTTGGCTGATTACCTCCGATCCAATAGGGAGTGTAACATCCCCAATTCCCAGACGGATAACTTTTTTGTCTGGATGCGCAGCCGTATAAGCATTAACACGGTGTGCGATTTCAGAAAATAAGTAACTTTCTTTTAGATTTAGATAGTTTTCATTTAATTTTGGCATATAAATACTCCTTTCGATTTTGTTTTATTCTCTTTTGCTAGATTACTATAAGATATTAGTGGTAAAATACCATATATTTAGTAGTTCTGTTTAGGAACACTATTCTATCATAAACGCAATATAGTGATTTGTCAATTTTTATTCATTTGACTTATTGTTCAGTTTGTGGTAATTTAATCCGGTAGGCTTTATATCACAGGCCGAAAAAGATTTATCAGCAAGAGTGAATTATAACAATTTGCAGATATTTGCAAGAATGGGGGATTAAAAATGTTTGAACAAGAAATTGCGGATGCTAAGAGAGTTGTTAGAGAATTTTTGGAACAGGCGAAATTAAAGCAAGGGAATTTGGTAGTGATTGGCTGTTCAACGAGTGAAATAGCAGCGCATAATATTGGTTCTTATTCTAATGCGGAACTTGGCGAGGCAGTATTTGGAGCGATGTATGATGAGTTTCAAGAAGCGCAGATATATGTGGCGACACAATGCTGTGAACATTTAAATAGAGCTTTAGTGATGGAAAACGAAGCGGCGGAGCGGTTTGGTTACGAAATTGTTAATGTGATTCCAATGCCAAAAGCAGGTGGTTCACTTTCTACTGCGGCATGGAAAATAATGAAAGAGCCTGTAGCTGTGGAGCGGATTCAGGCGCATGCAGGCATTGATATTGGTGATACTTTAATTGGAATGCATTTAAAATCCGTAGCTGTACCTTTTCGGATAGAACATCCGCAGATTGGCAGCGCCCATATAGTATGTGCAAGGACAAGAGCAAAATATGTCGGCGGTGAACGAGCACATTATGATGCAGCATTAGAGTAAAGGGCGGGTATTTCCAAAGAAAAAGATACACTTCAGCCTTACTCGACTGTAACAAAAGAAGATTCTTTTTCTAAAAAATATCTTTTGTAACTGCAAATTGTGTGTTATAATTATAAATGTATTTGGGGCTACTTTTCATACTCGCGCCATGCACTTGCTGCATGGTGTCGGAGTCAGCGCCAAAATGCCTGTTTTTGGGCATTTTGTGTGCATCAATTGATACAATTCACACCGAATGTTCGTAAATTGGTGTAAAAGCTGGCGTTGGCGTGAATTGTAGCTATTTGGCTAACCGTTTAGGCAGGTCTGTGTATTTTAGACGATAGTCTATAGATTTTGTTTTTGAAATTGATAAGTTCAAATATTTTTATATAATAATTGGAAATTGGGAAGGAAATAAATGTCACGGAAGCAAGAGCAGTTGGAACAAGAGGAATATAGACAAATTAAGACAAGAGGTTACGGAAATGTACTGGTTTTGGTGCTTGCCCTAGTGACAATCTGTATCTGCACAGTAATGCTTGTGATGGTGATAAATCTTCGGTCTGAGATGGTCACCTTAAAAGAGGAAGTTGGTGTACTAAATAACAATGTTAAGAATATACAGGCAGATAATACAATTATAGATGTTATGAATGCTACGCCTCAGATTGTAGATATCTATAACAATCCCGTAGATGATGCAGAGGCAGCAGATATTGTGGAAGTAGCTGAATTGGAAAATATCCTTTGGGATAAGGACACGGAGAACAGTTTTGGCGTGCGGCGCGTATATCTGACTTTTGACGATGGGCCGAGTTCCAGTACCGATGAGATTTTGGATATTTTAAAGCAGTATGGTGTAAAGGCAACATTTTTCGTAGTTGGAAAGCAAGGATATAATACACAGTATAAGCGGATTGTGGAGGAAGGGCATACACTGGGAATGCATTCTTACAGCCATGTGTACAATGAAATTTATCATTCGTTAAATGCATATAAGCAGGATTTGACAAAACTTCATGATTATTTGTATGAGATTACAGGGGTGGATTCTAATATTGTGCGTTTTCCCGGCGGAAGCAGCAATACCATTAGTGATGTGGATATGTTTGAATTAATTGATTATTTAAACAAAGAAAATATTGCTTATTATGATTGGAATGTGTCGGGTGGTGATGCGGATATGTCAGGAAATGGTTTAAGCGCAGAACAGATTGCAGACAATGTATTAAACAATATTGAGAAGTACAATAATGCGGTGGTGCTGCTGCATGATGCAGGTGGAAAGAAAACAACGGTAGAAGCATTGCCGATAATTATAGAGAAAATATTGGAATCGCAGGAATCGGTATTCTTGCCGATTACAGAGGACAGCGTGCCAGTGCAGCATTTGCACAGATAAGCAGTTTGGGCAAAACGAATTGTCATTGTGAAGCAAGTTTGTACTGCTTACACAAATATACGAAACAAGAGAATGGGAGGAAGATTTACGATGGGTTTTTTTCATGATGTGAAACAAGATTTATCGCAGACAGGAAAGGAGATAAGCCTTGATGCTGAAATTGCGGCGTTAGACGAGGCATCTTCTTCGTCGAAGGATTTGTTTGGCAGTTCCGGTGATGTTTTTTCCGGTATGAATGATATGGGGGATATGCTTGGCGGGCTGGATAAGGCACTAGGTAAGCAGGCTTCCAATTTAACGTCAGACAACGAGGCTGAAGATCATGTTACAGACGAACAGCCGGAGGCATTGGCAGAAGCAGTATTAGAAACAATAGAAAAGAATGGGCAGGGTAATGAAATGAATGGAATTGGTGAAAAAGATGCAGCGTTGGAACAGCTTTTAAATGAAGTGGAGCAGAATGTGGAGGAGCCGTCTTATATGGACGCTGCTAGAAATATGGATTCTTCGCAGTCTGATTTTGATTCTAGCACAGCGGCTTCAACGGATACGGCTGTAATTACCGCGGGGATGAATATTACAGGTGATGTTATTAGTAGTGGTAATATGGACTTAATCGGAAGCATTACAGGAAATATTGAGATTGTCGGTAAATTAAATGTAACCGGAAGTATTACGGGTAATTCTTCCGCCGCGGAAGTTTATGCTGAATCGGCACAGATTAACGGGGAAATCAGAGGAAAGGGTTCTGTAAAGATTGGGCAGAGTTCGGTTGTAATTGGCAATATTTTTGCAACGAGTGCGGTTATTGCAGGTGCGGTAAAAGGCGATATTGATGTGCATGGGCCGGTTATTTTGGACACTTCAGCGATTGTAATGGGTAATATTAAGTCCAAATCGGTTCAGATTAACAATGGTGCTGTAATTGAGGGTATGTGTTCTCAGTGTTATGCAGAAATTAGCCCAACTTCGTTCTTTAATGATGTTAAGAAGAATAGGAAATAATCATAAAAACAATATGGAAAGTATATATTGAAAAATATGTATTAAAGTTTGAATATAGGTTATTTTGTAATGGTTGAATAATATGCATGTTAGAGCAAGCAAGGGGTATAAGAGTGAAAGAAAGTTCACATTGTGAAGCGATAAAGTATCTTTCATCTCTTGTTTGTGCCTTGAGCGAAGCGAAAGGAATGATAACAAGTATGAAAAGAATATTGCTAAAATTAAGTGGTGAAGCACTTGCAGGAGATAAGAAAATGGGCTTTGATGAGCCAACAGTAACAGCAGTTGCAAGACAGGTAAAAGAAATTGTTGACAGTGGTGTACAGGTCGGAGTTCTTATTGGCGGTGGTAATTTTTGGCGCGGCAGAACGAGCAAAACGATTGACCGTACGAAAGCGGATCAGATAGGGATGCTGGCTACGGTGATGAACTGTATTTATGTTTCTGAGATTTTCCGATCAATTGGGATGGGAACAGAAGTTTTCACACCGTTTCAATGTGCTGCTTTTACGGAACTTTTCTCTAAGGATAAGGTATTAACAGCGCTTAATGCTGGTAAGGTGGTATTTTTTGCAGGTGGAATCGGACATCCATATTTTTCAACGGATATGGGAACGGTGCTTCGTGCCATTGAAATTGAGGCGGATATGATTTTGTCAGCACGTGCGATTGATGGTGTTTATGATTCCGATCCGAAGCTGAATAAAGATGCGAAAAAATATGATACAATTCCGATAAAAGAGGTTGTGGATAAACAGCTTGGCATTATGGATTTAGCGGCAGCAGTGCTTTGTATGGAAAACAAGATGCCTATGACAATATTTGGATTAAATGAAGAAAATAGTATTATTAATACCGTAAAGGGTCATTCAAACGGTACAGTTATTACTGTGTAAGTAGAGTTTTGGAACAGCTTGGCAGGATGAACGGTACTGAGTTTTTGCAGCGAAAACAGGAGGAAAAAAAATGGATGCAAGAGTAAAAGCATATGAGGACAAAATGCAGAAAGCGTTTGAGTTTCTTTTATCAGATTTTCAAACGATACGTGCAGGACGTGCAAATCCGCATGTTTTGGACAAAATCAGGGTAGACTATTATGGAACACCGACACCACTCCAGCAGGTGGGGAATATTACCGTTCCAGAGGCGAGAATGCTTCAGATTGCACCTTGGGAAAAGAGTCTAATTAAAGAGATTGAGAAAGCGATTATGGCATCAGATGTAGGTATTACACCAAGCAATGATGGTGCAGTAATCCGTCTGGTTTTTCCGGAACTTACGGAAGAGCGTAGAAAAGAGCTTGTAAAAGAGGTTAAGAAGAAAGGCGAGGAAAGCAAGGTCGCAATTCGTAATATTCGGCGTGATGCAAATGATTCCTTTAAAAAACTTGCGAAAACGGAAGTTTCAGAAGATGAGATCAAAGATTTAGAAGATGCTGTACAAAAGCTTACAGACCGTTTTATGAAAGATGTTGACAAAGCAATTGAGGAGAAGTCAAAGGAAATTTTGACTGTGTAATTCTGCTCGCATAACGAAATATATCAGGGGGCATGGTAAAAGTGCCCTCTTTTTGGATTATCATTAGAAAGAGAATGCCTTTTTAAATAGGCAGATGGGAGCAAAAATGGAGAATAAAAGTGTGCCAAATCATGTGGCAATTATTTTAGACGGCAATGGGCGTTGGGCAAAGGCAAAGGGATTGCCGCGAACGGCTGGTCATGTGCAAGGGGCAAAAACGGTGGAGGATATTTGTGAAATTGCATACAATATGGGTATCCAATACCTGACAATATATGCGTTTTCTACAGAGAACTGGGCACGTCCACAGGAGGAAGTCGATACATTGATGAATCTGCTGCGCAGTTATATGAAAAACTGTTTGAAAAGAGCGCAGAAAAATAATATGTGTGTTAGAGTGTTAGGGGATAAAACGAAGTTGGATAATGATATTCAGCAAAAAATAGCAGCATTGGAGGAGGCAACAAAGGAAAACACTGGCTTACATTTTCAGATTGCGATTAATTATGGCAGCCGTGATGAAATTACAAGGGCAGTTAGAAAGCTTGCAAAACAAGTGGCAGAGGGATCGATTGTGCCGGAGGAGATTACAGAGGAGTGTATAACTGCAAACCTTGATACCGTAGGGCTTCCCGATCCAGATTTGCTAATTCGCACTTCAGGGGAACTGCGGCTTTCTAACTATATGTTGTGGCAGCTTGCCTATACGGAATTTTATATTACGCCTGTACTTTGGCCGGATTTCAATAAAGAGGAGTTGGCAAAGGCAGTGGAAGCGTATCAGAACAGAGATCGGCGTTTTGGCGGTGTGAAATCTGTGAATTGTTAGGAAAGGGGTATGGAGGTATGGCTTCCAATATTCTTGGAAAAATAAGCAGGGAGAGAGTGTTGAGTGCGATTGTGCTTGTAATCATAACACTTGTTTCTCTATTATCGGGAGGAATTGTGCTGGCAATCGTGCTTTATCTGGTGTCTATTGTGGGGTTTCTGGAATTGACGAAAGCTTGTGGTGTGCGCAAAACGGAAGAAAAGAAAATAAATTCTATGGAAGCGGCGGGGATTGTGGCGACAACCGTCTATTATATTGTGCTGTTTATGGCAAAAGATGAAGGAATGCTATCGCAGTTTTTCTTGTTTTGGCAGGAGGCGGATTTTAGTGTTGTCTGGATTATTGCGATATTTCTTCCTTTGATATTTTTAATGTCAGTCTATGTGTTTGCATATCCAAATTATACAGCAGATCAAGTAATGGCAGCTTATTTTTCGCTGATTTATGCGCCTGTGACGCTTTCGTTTATCTATTTGGCACGACAATATGAGGGTGGAATTTATCTTGTATGGGTGATTTTTATTAGTTCATGGGTATCGGATACCTTTGCGTATCTGGTGGGAGTGATGCTAGGCAAGCATAAACTTGCGCCAGTGCTTAGTCCTAAGAAATCTATTGAGGGTTCTGTTGGCGGGATTGTAGGAGCAGTGCTAATTGGAGCAGCTTATGGAAGCTTTTTAAATTCGGTGTTTGGTGTGCAGTATATGGGCGGAATTTTGGCATTTATTGGTGGTGTCGGCTCAGTGATTTCGCAGGTGGGGGATTTGGCAGCATCTGCAATTAAAAGAAATCATAATATAAAAGATTACGGAAAACTGATACCAGGACATGGCGGTATTATGGATCGCTTTGACAGTGTGATTTTTACAGCACCAATTATTTATTTGCTGATTGTGCTGTTTCTATAGATAATATATCAAGTTATGGGGCGCGGCTTTGCCCACATGAAGTGATTTTTATGGCTTGATGCGTGAATATATACTAACGACCGTTAGGACTTTCCAATTTCTGCACAGCCCGTATTGCATAAACGGGCAATACGTGCTATGCAGAAAGGAAAATCTAATCGCTCGTGAGTATAGAAAAGCAAAATTTTGGAAATAGGACGAGGCGTTGAGAAATATATTAAATAGACGGGGTTTGCATTGGAATTTTCGGAGCGATACATTTATAAAGTATGAAGTTACAATTTAAACTGACGAGCACTTAAATTTGCCAATAACGTTGACTTGCGAGCGTAAATATCTTGTTTGCTATGGTAAAATTTATTGCTTGTAAGTATATGTGAAAGTGAAAGGAAGTAATTGGGTGAAAAAGATAGCAATACTTGGTTCAACGGGTTCGATTGGAACACAGACGTTGGAAATTGTCAGAGAAAATACGGATTTAGAGGTGGTTGGTCTTGCAGCAGGAAGTAATGTGGAACTATTGGAAAAACAGGTGCGAGAGTTTCGCCCAAGACTTGTGTCTTTGCAGAGTGAAAAGTCCTGTAAAGAGTTAAAATCAAGACTTGCGGATATGGAAGTTGAGATTGTATCAGGTATGGAGGGACTAATCCAAATTGCTGAGATGGAAGAGTCGGAGGTTTTGATTACAGCGATTGTGGGAATGATTGGGATTCAGCCGACAATTGCGGCGATTTGCAAAGGAAAGGATATTGCACTTGCCAATAAGGAAACACTTGTAACAGCGGGACATATTATTATGCCGCTTGCGGCGCAGAAAGGCGTTTCCATTTTGCCTGTGGATAGCGAACACAGTGCGATTTTTCAGTCTATGCAGGGGGAAAATAGAGCGCAAGTCAGCAAATTACTGATTACGGCATCTGGTGGACCTTTTCGGGGAAAAACAAAAGCAGATCTGGAAAACGTACAGTTAGAGGACGCATTAAAGCATCCCAATTGGGCAATGGGAAATAAAATTACAATTGATTCCGCGACGCTTGTCAATAAAGGCTTGGAAGTAATGGAAGCAAAATGGCTGTTTCATGTTGATTTAGATCAGATACAAGTAGTTGTGCATCCGCAGAGCATTATACACTCAATGGTGGAGTATGTGGACGGTGGTATTATTGCACAGCTTGGTATGCCAGATATGAAGCTTCCGATTCAGTATGCATTATTTTATCCCAACAGACGGCCAATGGCGGGAAAGCGTGTAGATTTTTATGAATTGGGCAGTATTACTTTTGAGAAGCCTGATATCGAAACTTTTACGGGACTAAAATTGGCGCTGTGTGCAGCAAGAGAGGGCGGCAGTATGCCAACTGTGTTTAATGCTGCGAATGAGGAAGCTGTTCGGCTGTTTTTGCAAAGGAAAATTCGCTTTTTGCAAATACCCGAGATTATTGAAATGTGTATGCAGGCGCATAAACGCATTGAAAATCCGGAGGTTAAAGCAATTTTGGCAGCAGAACAGGAAACATATGAATTGATTCGGGCAAAATTTTAGATGGAGGATGAAAATAGATAATGCTGGTGACGATAATTGTATTTATACTAGTGTTTAGTGTCGTTGTAATTTCGCATGAATTGGGGCATTTTTTAATTGCTAAATTAAATGGCATTCGGGTATTAGAATTTGCCATTGGTATGGGGCCTGTTCTTTTGAAATTTACCAAAGGGGAAACAAGGTATGTACTGCGGCTGCTGCCGATTGGCGGCGCTTGTATGTTTGAGGGAGAAGATGGTGTCTATTCCAATGAGGATGAGGACAAAACAAACAGTGCGAAAACAGCAGAAAAACAAGAGGGTAGCTTTAATGATGCAAATGTTTGGTCAAGAATTGCTACGGTATTTGCAGGGCCGTTTTTTAATATTGTGCTGGCATATTTGCTTTCGCTGATAGTGGTAGGATTTTCAGGCGTAACGATTCCAAAGATTAATGCGTTAACAGAAGGCTATCC
>CBCOYO010000109.1:0-2845 GCA_965114465.1 uncultured Lachnospiraceae bacterium | reverse complement strand
ATTGCAGGCAGGTGATATTATTACAAAAATGAATGGCGAGCGGATTTATTTGCAGGATGAAGTAACATTGTTTTCCGCATTGAACCGAGGAGAAACCATTCAAATTGAATATAAACGCGATGGAAAGCGTAATACGACAACCGTCGTGCCAAAGTTTAGCGATGAGGATAACCGTTATTATATTGGCTTTACAATTGGGGAGCATTTGGAATGTAAGGGGTTATCTTTAATAAAATACAGTGCTTATGAAGTGCGGTATTGGCTGAACGCGACAGTGAAAAGCCTGTTGATGCTTTTTCAGGGGAAATTGTCGACGAATGACCTTTCCGGCCCTGTCGGCATCGCAGTAACAATTGATGAAACTATTGAAGTGGCGAAACCGTATGGACTGCCTACAGTGGTGCTGACGATGATTAATTTTGCGGTGTTGTTAAGTGTGAATCTGGGTGTAATGAATCTATTGCCGATACCAGCACTCGATGGTGGAAGATTATTGTTTTTATTGATCGAAGTGGTGCGTGGCAAACCGATACCACCGGAAAAAGAAGGTGTTGTGCACTTTATTGGATTCGTGGCGTTAATGGTGTTGACCGTATTTGTATTTTACAATGATTTGGTTAAAATATTTTCGTAGAACTGCAAAGGTATGAGGAGGTTTGGTTACAATTCAGCTTTTTTGAATTGTACGAGGCTGTCGCATTAAGTTTTGATTATACAAGATATAATGTAAAACGCATGACAGTATTAGATTATTTTGTATACGATTTCCTTAATGCAACAGCCCCTCCGTTAAATACCTTAATGTTTGGTGCAGAATATTTTTCTGAGCGTACTATACTAACGACCGTTAAGATTTTCCAATTTCTGCACAGCCCAGCGGGCAATACGTGCTGTGCAGAAAGGAAAATCTAATCGCTCGTGAGTATAATTGCCAAGGTAATATCACAAACGCAGACGTAACAGTGTTTACGCTTTTGCTTGAGGAGTAGTGTTATCAGGAAAATAGGCAAGCGAAACATAAGGTTATTTCGTGTGGGCTATACTAGAAACGCTCCTTATAAAGTAATCTGTCGTTTTTGCGTTTGCGCAGTTTCTTTGTCAAAATGATTCTTAGATATAGTGGTGTTCATTTCTGTTATAGTTCATATATTTATAGACTGCAAAGCAGAATTAGAAGAGTTTTTCTTTTGGTATTTCCGTTTTAATTTTTTGGATAGGGTATTTTGATTTTGTTTTTTGGGCTTTCGGGTCTGTTGCTTTTTTTCAGCGATAAAGACATAGTAATCATTTATTTTATGTACGATGACACCGCCGAAAACGGTTTTCATTTTATTTTTATACCAGTCAAGTCGCTTTGTTACCATGATGAGATGTCCGCCGATAGTTAGATGTTTCAAACTGTCCTCGATAAAATGTTTTGCAACAGAAAAATCTGTATGATAGGGCGGGTTGGAGAGAATTAAGGTGAAATCATTTGCAGAAATATTTTGAAAGCCATCACTTTGTATTATTGTGACGTTGGAAACTTGATTGTGTACGGCATTTATTTTAGCATATTCTATGGCGGTTTCAGAGATATCGCACATAACAACGTTTTGTCCACCGATTTGCTTTCCTGCAAGAATGCCAACGACGCCATATCCGCAGCCTAAGTCCAAAACTTTATCGTTTGAATGAAAAGTAGCAGTGGAAAGCATTGCTAATGTGCCAGCATCAACAGCAGTAGGAGAAAAAAGTGTGGGATTGGTTTGAAATTGGAAAGAAATGTTATTTAGAGTCGTTGTAATCATAAGTTTTTTCTCCTTGAAAAATTATTTTTATGCGCAAACCCAGACAAACGAAAAATCTTGTATAAATAGTACATATGATATACGGTGATTGTGAAAAATCTTTTTTGTCCTTTTGGTCTATGCAATAATAGTATTTTATCATATCTTTCAAACAATTCAAGAATTATCTTGATATAGCTGTAAAAAATATGTAATATATTTATAGAAGTAAGATTGTAGAAAAAAATTTATTATTAGAAGATTTTAAAATTAAATGTAATAGAAGTAAGTTTAATAGAAGAAAATTCTAAAATGAAATTTAATAAAAGTAAATTTAATAAAAGTAGATTTATACTCATAAACGAAAACAATTATCAATCTAAATGTATAACGAGTGAACGCTTCTACAATGCTGGTGTAGTAAGCGGCAATTAAATACGTTCACGAGTATAATAAAAGTAGATTTAATAAAAGCAAATTTAATAGAATCAAGATTATAAAATCAAATTAGATAGAAATATTTTTAATCAAATGGAAATATTTAGGGGCATTTTATTTATTAAGAAGTGGAGAAAATTACTATGTCAAATGAAGATGTTAAGGTGTATCAGGATAAAAAAGCGAAGGCAGAGGACTTTAAAAGTTCTGCTTATACGCTTTTTATAACGGGGGTTTTGGGGCTGGCAGCACTGGTATTAATGGAACTTGGCGTGCTGCCGATACAGTTTGCGGCGCCGGCAAAATATTTTACGTATGCGGTTATGGGGGGATTGTTTGTCGTTTTTATTATAGTAGGAATTGTGTCGTTTCGGTCGTCTAAAATGTATGAGAAAGAAGCAGAGAAAGAGGAAAATTTAACATCTAAAATTAAAGACTGGGCGCATAGCAGCCTTACTGTAGAAAATATTATGGAGTTGGCAGATTGTGCAGAAGAATCGCAGGAGGAGGCACGATATTTTGCGTATTTTGCAGTGATAAAAAAGAAAGTAGAACAAGAGTTTGGAACATTGGAGGCTTCTTATTTGGAATCTATATGTGAGGAACTTTATGCAGAAATATTTGAGGCAGACAGCTAG
>CBCOYO010000108.1:9981-12041 GCA_965114465.1 uncultured Lachnospiraceae bacterium | reverse complement strand
TCTTTGAAATTTTTACTTCTTTATGCTAAAATATTGGGGAATAAAAACGGGCAAACGGTTTTTCTTTGCCCGTTTTTATATGCACACGCCGATGCAGAGGAAATATGCTATTACATGGCGCATCGGTGGCGCACGAGTAGGGAAGATGAATCTTTTTTCCTCGATTGCGCAGCCCCATGCAGAGGAAGTATGCCGCAAAAGCGGCGCATTGGGCGCGCAGCGAGTAGTGGAGAAGGATATAAGATGTGTATGCGCACAGGCATTTATAGGAAATATGCTTCGTGCAGGCAGAGGAAAAAGATACCCTCGGCTTGCTTGTGTAAGTCTTGCGCATTTGTTTTTGGATATTTAGGAAGTGGTTTTGCATGGCTTGATGTGTTCTTTAAAGCGAAATTAACAATATACAAGAAAGGCAAGGTTAACAATATGGCAGGATTAACGCCGATGATGCAGCAGTATGTGGAAACAAAGAAGCAATACAAAGATTGTATCCTTTTTTACAGGCTTGGTGATTTTTATGAAATGTTTTTTGAGGACGCAAAGCTGGTGTCACAAGAATTAGAACTGACGCTGACGGGGAAGGACTGCGGTTTGGAGGAGCGTGCGCCGATGTGCGGCGTTCCGTATCATGCGTTGGATACTTATTTAACTAGGCTGGTATCTAGGGGATATAAGGTTGCAATCTGTGAACAGGTAGAGGACGCGAAACTTGCAAAGGGACTAGTAAAACGAGATGTTACGAGAATTGTTACACCAGGAACAAATTTGAATTTACAGTCGTTGGAGGAGTCAAAAAATAACTTTTTGATGTGCATAGCGTTTTTTCAGAATAAAATCGGTGTTTCGATTGCGGATGTTACTACGGGTGATTTTTATATGACCGAGGTGGACGGGCTGACAAAGCTTGCTGACGAGATTTTTAAATATATGCCAGCGGAAATTATCTGCAATGATGCCTTTTTAATGTGTGGTTTTGACCTTGATGATTTAAAAAACCGCCTGAAAATATCCATATATACTTTGGAACCTTGGTATTTTGATGATGATGGCTGCCGCAAATGTTTAATGGAGCATTTTAAGGTAAAAACGCTTGCTGGTATGGGATTGGAGGATTTTCCAACAGGTTTGATTTCAGCGGGAGCGGCAATGCGTTACTTGTTGGATACACAGAAAACACAGCTTGCGCATATTACGCATATTACACCATATTTGACAAGCCGTTTTATGTTGTTGGATAGTTCAACAAGGCGGAACTTGGAATTAACAGAAACGCTGCGGGAAAAGCAGAAGCGCGGTTCACTTTTATGGGTGCTGGACAAAACAAAAACGGCAATGGGAGCCAGACAGCTTCGCAACGATATTGAACAGCCGCTTATTTATATGGATGCGATTCAGGATAGATTGGATGCGATTGAGCAGCTTTGCCAAAATACGGTTGCAAGAGATGAGATACGGGAATACTTAAATCCGATTTATGATATGGAGCGCTTGCTTGGAAAAGTTAGTTATAAAACGGCAAATCCAAGAGATTTAACTTCTTTTGCAAATTCAATGGAAATGCTTCCACATATTAAAACGGTACTGAGAGAGATGGATGCCAAACTTTTGCGGGAAATTGAGGAGCAGATTGATGGTTTGGAAGATTTATATGAGATGATACTAAAATCTATCTGCGATGACCCGCCAATTGTAATTCGCGAGGGTGGGATTATTAAAGAAGGGTATGACGCGGATATCGATCGTCTGCGCGCTGCCAAGACAAATGGAAAAAATTGGCTTGCCAAGCTGGAGGAGGATGACAGAGAACGGACAGGGATTAAGAATCTCAAGATTAAGTACAATAAAGTGTTTGGCTATTATTTTGAAGTGACTAATTCCTTTAAAAACCTTGTGCCGCCGGATTATGTCAGGAAGCAGACACTTGTCAATGCAGAGCGATATACAACGGCGAAATTAAAGGAATTGGAGGATACGATTTTAAATGCAGAAGATAAGCTTAATACCTTAGAGTATGATATGTTTTGCAAAATCAGGGACGATATTGCCAGCCAGTTGGAGCG
>CBCOYO010000108.1:9086-9971 GCA_965114465.1 uncultured Lachnospiraceae bacterium | reverse complement strand
CGGATTCAACGGACGGCAAAAGCAATTGCGCGTTTAGATGTATTTGCATCGCTTTCGGTGGTAGCAGAGCAGAACCATTATGTCAGACCTACACTCAATGATAAGGGAATGATTGATATTAAAGATGGTCGGCATCCCGTTGTCGAGAAGATGATAGATCACGATATGTTTGTCGGCAATGACACTTATTTAAATAATGGAAAGCATTGTATTTCTGTAATTACAGGCCCGAATATGGCAGGAAAATCTACATATATGCGCCAGTCTGCATTAATTGTTTTAATGGCGCAGCTTGGCAGTTTTGTTCCGGCAAAAAGCGCAAATATTGGGATTGTGGACAGAATTTTTACCCGTGTAGGCGCTTCGGATGATCTTGCAAGCGGTCAAAGCACATTTATGGTAGAGATGAATGAAGTCGCAAATATCCTGCGCAATGCTACATCGAACAGCCTTTTGGTGCTTGATGAAATTGGGCGCGGAACATCTACGTTTGACGGATTAAGTATTGCATGGGCTGTGATTGAGCATATTAGCAATCCTAAGATTCTGGGGGCTAAAACATTGTTTGCAACACATTATCATGAGCTGACGGAATTAGAAGGAAAAATGAACAACGTAAATAATTACTGCATTGCTGTTAAGGAAAAGGGCGACGATATTGTATTTCTGCGCAAAATTATTAAAGGCGGCGCTGACAGAAGCTATGGAATACAAGTGGCAAAACTCGCAGGCGTGCCCGATATGGTAATTGACCGTGCGAAGGAAATTGCGGAACAGTTAAGCGATAATGATATTACGGAGAAAGTGCAGAGCATTTCTGTTGATTTCAAGAGTGAAAAGAAGAAGGTAAAACATTTTGATGAGGTTGATTTAGGGCAAATGTCG
>CBCOYO010000108.1:0-9076 GCA_965114465.1 uncultured Lachnospiraceae bacterium | reverse complement strand
AATCGGTGAAAGATGAGGATATTATTAAAGAGTTAAAAGAAATTGACGTGCAGAATATGACGCCGTTAGATGCGCTAAATACATTGTACCGCTTGCAGAATAAGCTGAAAAATCGGTGGTAATGCATAGGGATAAACGACAGAAGCAGAAAATTTGGATTGTGCTAGGGGAAATTTGTTTGTGCTGGTATAGACAGCATTTTGAAAATAACGAAAAAGAAAGTGTCTGTTTAGGTGGAGGAATAGAATGGCGGAAATACATATACTGGATAATAGTACGATTGATAAAATAGCAGCAGGCGAAGTAGTCGAGCGTCCGGCGAGTGTTGTTAAGGAGCTTGTGGAAAACGCAATGGATGCAGGCGCAAAAGCCGTTACAGTAGAAATTAAAGAGGGCGGTATTGAATTTATCCGTGTAACAGATGATGGTGTAGGCATTGAAAAGGAACAAGTTCGCAATGCTTTTCTAAGACATGCTACCAGCAAAATTGACACGGCTGCAGATTTAATGAGCCTTCACAGCATGGGATTCCGCGGAGAAGCGCTTTCAAGTATTGCAGCAGTGGCGAAAATAGAGATAATCACCAAAACAAAAAATTCTATGATAGGTACCCGCTATGCGCTTGAGGGCGCAGAAGAAACAGCATTTGAGGAGGTCGGCGCGCCGGATGGAACGACTTTTATTGTAAGAAACTTATTTTTTAATACACCTGTTCGGCGAAAATTTTTAAAAACCGCAATGACAGAAGGCAGTTATATTACGGATTTATTGGAACATATGGCGTTATCGCGTCCAGAGATTTCTTTTAAATATGTTATGAATGGACAAACAAAATTCTTTACTAACGGCGACGGTGATTTAAGGGCTGTGATATACCGTATTTTTGGCAGAGAAATTACCAATGAAATGATGGAGTTTCAAGTAACAGAAAAAGATATTACATTGTCTGGCTATCTGGGAAAGCCTATGTTAAACCGTGCCAATCGAAACTATGAAAATTACTTTGTAAATAACCGATATATAAAAAGCAAAATTATAGCAAAAGCGATTGAGGAGGGTTATCAGTCATATATGATGCAGCATCGGTATCCTTTCTGCGTAATACATATCATAGTACCAACGGAGAATGTTGATGTAAATGTGCATCCTACGAAAATGGAAGTTCGTTTTTCTAATCAAAATAGCTTGTATAAATTAATTGCCGACAATATTTCAGATTTTTTGGCACAGCAGGAAATGATACCCAAGGCAACAATCGGACGCGAAGAAAAGCTGTCAAAAGTAGACAAGACAGCACCGAAACAACAGCCGCCTGAACCCTTTGAAAAACAGCGAAGACAGGAAGCTTCAACGGATTTGCCTTCCAATGCTTTTACTCCCAATATGTCGGTTTCAAATAGGTTAGTCCCAAATATTTTAATGGAAGATATTCATTACGGAACAAATAATAATAATGTTTATAAAACATTAAGTAATCAGGCGACGAAAAACGACACAAGTGCCATATATCCCAGCGAAAACAAAAATAATAAAAATAATATTTCAGACAAATCAGCACAAGCATTTTATCCTCCAATAAATTCTGCGAAAGCAACGGGAACGGTTATAGAAAATAAAAATATGGAGGGTTCTGCTGCGGAGGGATTTTTTGAGGATAACCGTATTAATAATACTGCACAAAGCCATATTGTTCAAAATCATTCGGAGCATAATAATGTTGCCAGCCCATCGGTGCAAAATATGGTAACGGAAACGAGGCAGATTAATTTTTTTGATGAAAAGCTGTTAACACGTCAGGCAAAACAAGAGTATCGGATAGTAGGGCAGGTTTTTGATACTTATTGGATTGTAGAATATCGGGATAAAATGCTAATGATTGATCAGCACGCTGCCCACGAAAAAGTAAAGTATGAACATATTTTAAAGAAAGTTGAAACCAATGAAGTTTATACGCAGGTATTAACGCCGCCGGTAATTATAAACGTTACACCAAAAGAGGCGGATTTAATTCAAAATTATCAAAATTACTTCGAGGAACTTGGATTTCAAATTGAGGATTTTGGTATAAATGCATATGCAATCCGTGGGGTGCCATATGACCTGTTTAGCTTCCACATTAAAGATTTGTTTGAAGAAATCTTAACCCAAATGCTGGAAAGCCCAATAAAAGGCCTGCCACAGATTATCCGTGAAAAAATTGCATCTATGGCGTGTAAGGCAGCCGTTAAAGGGAATAACTCACTTACATTGAAAGAAGCGGATATGCTGATTGAACAGCTATTAGAACTTGACAACCCCTATAACTGTCCCCATGGAAGGCCTACAATTATTGCAATGACGAAGTATGAGATAGAGAAGAAGTTTAAGAGGATTGTGTAAATCATTTTTAAAAATCCTGTCATTTTTTATGGAAATATATACGCCGATATGATAAACTTGATAAGATAATCTTAACGTTTATGAATGGTAAAGTCCCGAAAACCAAGGGCAAAATATAGGAAAGGAAAGGCTGGTATATACACTTTTGTATATATTTTTAGCAACAGGATTAGTGCATTGGAGAACATTATAGAATTAAGACATATCAGCAGAACTTTTGATGATGGTTTTCGTGTGGTGGAGGATTTTAACCTGACCATTCAGCGAGGGGAGTTTGTAACCTTTCTGGGGCCTTCCGGCTGTGGGAAGACAACGACATTAAGAATGATAGCGGGCTTTGAAGAACCGACGGAGGGGGAGCTTTTGCTGAATGGAAAGGATATTCGTAAACTTCCACCAAATAAAAGACCAATTAACACAGTGTTTCAGCGGTATGCACTGTTCCCGCACTTAAATATATTTGATAATATTGCGTTTGGGCTGAAATTAAAGAAGCTTCCCAAGCAGGAGATTGTAAAAAAAGTAAAAAAAGCACTGGAAATGGTGGATTTAGAGGGGTTTGAAAACCGTAAGGTGCAGACGCTTTCGGGCGGGCAGCAACAGCGGATTGCGATTGCACGGGCGCTTGTTAATGAGCCAGAGATTCTGTTGTTGGACGAGCCTTTAGGTGCATTAGATTTGAAAATGCGCAAAGAAATGCAGTTGGAATTGAAAAGTATGCATGAGAGGCTGGGGATTACCTTTATCTATGTAACGCACGATCAAGAGGAAGCGCTTACAATGTCAGATAAAATTGTAGTAATGTCGGAAGGCAGAATCCAGCAAATTGGAACACCAGAGGATATTTATAATGAACCTAAAAATGCGTTTGTTGCGGATTTTATTGGCGACAGCAATATTTTTAATGGTATTATGACCGGAAAATGCAGAGTGCGCTTCTGTGGTGCAGAATTTACTTGCGTCGATGATGTGGAAGATGGTACAATGATTGACGCGGTGGTACGACCAGAGGATATTTTTATTACGGCACCAGAGCAGGGAACGATTAAGGGGCGGGTCGTTTCGGTTGTTTTTAAAGGGGTGCATTATGAAATTACAGTGATTTCCGGAAAAAATGAAATCGTGGTGCAGTCCACGAAAAAAGCGGAGTTAAATGCCAATGTGGGGATTCAAATAGAGCCGGAGGGGATTCACATTATGGTGGCGGAGAAGACGGAAAACCGCATAGAAACAAGTATTACAAAGGATTATCAATTAAAGTTTCTTGACGGTGCGCTTCCTTGTGATATTGCAGGGCTGATACCAGGCGCTTCTTTTCATACAGACGGCATTTTAGTGGATGCGCACGGCGATCAGATTGATGTGGAGAAAATAAAAGTAATTGTGTCGGTGAAACCAGATGATATTGCAATGAGCGATGATAAAGAAGCAGGCGTTTTGCGGGGGCATATTATTAATATGATTTATAAGGGCGATCATTACAGTTATGTTGTCCGCACAGATGAGGATGAAGATTTTATTGTACATGACGAAGATTTGTGGAATATGGATGATTATGTCAGTTTAATAATCCCTGTGGATAGATTTCAGTTTTCTATAAAAAAATAAAACAAAAATAGGTTTTACGAGGATAGCAGATGGAAAAATTTCGTTTTTCAAGGAAGCAGCTTGGCATACCATATGGGGTGTTTTTGGTGTGTTTTGTGGCTGCGCCTTTAATTGTAATCATATATTATGCGTTTACCAACGGCGAGGGGCGTTTTACAATGGAGAATTTATTGGGCTTTTTTTCAAGTCCCAATACAATTGGAACGCTTGTGTATAGTTTCGGAATTGCGGTGGTGACGACTTGCTGCTGTTTGTTGTTTGCATATCCTGTTGCCTATATTTTGGCAAGGAGCAGGCTTCGGCACCGCTCGGTGATTCTTCTGCTGTTTATTATGCCGATGTGGATAAATTTTACGTTGCGGATAACGGCGTTAAAGGAGATTCTAACGATTTTGGAGGGGAATCTTTCCTATTATCCATTTTTGAATACAATTATTGGGATGTCGTATGATTTTCTGCCGTTTATGATTTTGCCGATTTATACAACGCTGTTAAAGCTTGACAACAGTTTACTGGAGGCAGCGTGCGATTTGGGGGCGGATGCATTTCAAGTGTTTATTCGGGTGACGCTGCCGCTTTCTGTGCCAGGGATTATCAGCGGGATTGTAATGGTATTTCTGCCAGCAATGACAAACTATGTGGTACTGGATATGCTTTATAATAGTACGTATATTATGGGAAGTCTGATTGGTGCATATTTTAGCGCGTATGATTGGCACAATGGTTCTATGATTGCGCTGGTGCTTTTGTTGGTGATTTTGGTATTTACGTTGTTTACAAATCAGTATACGGACGAGGACACGGGCAGCAGGGGAGGTGTTTTGCGGAAGTGAACACGAAAGTGAAAAAAGGATTGTGTAAGCTCTTTTTGGGCGTTGTATTGCTTGCCTTGTATCTGCCGATATTAATGCTTGTGGTCTACAGTTTTACGGATTCCTCAAATATCGGTGCAATCCGCGGTTTTTCTATACAGAATTATGTGACATTGTTTACAAAGCCAGAACTAACCCAGATGATTGGCGGCACGCTGTTTCTTGCAGTCGGTGCATCTGTTATCGCAACGCTGCTTGGCACGCTGGGCGCAGTGGGGGCTTTTTATTCTGGGAAACTGGTGAAGCTTGCAATTGGTGCAGTGAATGAGGTTCCGGTGGTCAATGCAGATGTGGTAACGGGCTTTTCCGTCTGTATTCTACTAATTGGCGTTTTTGGGGTGGATAAAAATACATTTGTTCCGCTTGTGGTGGGGCATGTTGTGCTTTTGGCGCCGTTTGTCTATCTTTCTGTTGCACCGAAATTAAAGCAGATGGACAGCAGTTTGTACGAAGCGGCGCTGGATTTAGGGGCTTCACCTGCCACGGCGCTGCGTAAAGTGGTACTGCCGCAGATTATGCCGGGAGTTTGGTCGGGGTTTATGCTGGCGTTTACGCTTTCCCTTGATGATTATTTTATTACAAGCTATACAAAACCGGCAACATTTGATACGATTAGTACATATGTGGTCAATGCGACAAAAGGGTCACAGACGGAAATAAAAACAGCGCTTTGGGCACTTTCCACCATTATTTTTGCAGTGGTGCTGACAGTGGTCGTTATTATGAACTTTGCGGACAGCAGCAGTGAAAAAAGACAGAGCAAGGCAAAGGAAAAGGCAGATCGATGAAAAATATAGTCACAATGATATTGACAATTACAATGATTTTAGGCAGTTTACTGCAAGGCGAGGCTTCTATTATAGCTCATGCAAATATCGTGCGTGCGAAGGAAAAAAGCAATGGTATTACATTGCGTGTATGCAACTGGGAAGAGTATATGGATTTAGGCGGCTGGGACGAGGAGGAGCGCATTTTATTGGAGAATGGCGTGGAAATCTTTGGCGAAAATCCAATGTATGAAGATTTTGAAAAATGGTATTTTGAACAGTACGGACGTGAGGTACACGTAGAATATTCCTGCTTTGGTACGAATGAAGATTTGTATAACCAGCTCAATATGGGGGATGCTTATGATTTGGTATGCCCTTCGGAATATATGATAATGAAATTAATGGCAGAAGACCGCCTTATGCCATATTCACAGGAATTTTTTGACAAAAATGGCAAAAACAATTACTATATTAACAGTGTATCGCCATATATTCGGAAAACGCTTGCAGAAAATGAAATGAACGGTGAAAGCTGGGCAGCATATGCCGCAGGATATATGTGGGGGATTACAGGTGTCCTTTATAATCCGGAAAAGGTTAGTGCAGAGGAAGCAGGCACTTGGGCGGTTTTTAACAATCCGCAATATAAAAGGCAAGTGACCTTAAAAGACAATGTAAGGGACTCTTATTTTGCTGCGCTTGGCATTTTAAAGGCAGAGCAGTTGACAGATAAAGCGTTTATTGCAGATGCACACTATGCGGAACAGCTTGGGGCACAAATGAATGATGTGCGTCCGGAAACCATCGCGCAGGCGCAGCAGCTATTGACCGAAATGATGGACAATATCTATTCGTTGGAAACGGATAGCGGCAAGGCAGATATGATAACAGGGAAAATTGTGGCAAATTACCAGTGGTCAGGAGATGCAGTCTATGCGATGAATGAAGCGGAACAGGACGGCGCAGCACTGAAATTTGCAGTTCCTAAGGAATGTACCAATCTTTGGTTTGACGGCTGGGTTATGCTAAAGAATGGCATTGCCGGCGATAAAGAAAAACAGCACGCGGCGGAAGCGTTTGTAAATTTTCTTTCTCGTCCGGATAATGCTGTGCGAAATATGTATTATATCGGTTACACTTCATCAATAGCAGGCGGAGAGGACAATACCGTGTTTTCTTATCTGGATTACTGTTATGGCGCAGAAGATGAGGATGAAGAAACAATGCTGTATCCTTTGGGGTACTTTTTCAGCGGTGAGAATAATGACAGTGCATACGGTATCCGCGTTGCCAAAAGTCAGGCAGACAGACAGCTTTTTGCCCAATATCCGCCAGAGGACGTTATGAAAAGAACAGCTGTTATGGAATACTTTGATACAGAGGCAAATCAGGCAATTAATCAAATGTGGATCGATGTCCGATGCTTTGATATCACAGAAGTGCCGGTTATTGTGTGGGTGCTGTTACTGGCTGCAGTGCTTGGCGGTTTAACGGTGCATTGTTGGAAGAAATTTGAAAAATAAGGAGGGTGCTATATGCCGCAGATAGAACAGAACAAAATCCGTAATTTCTGCATTGTCGCTCATATTGATCATGGGAAATCGACGCTTGCGGATCGGATTATAGAGAAAACGGGGCTACTGACCAGCAGAGAAATGCAGGATCAGATTTTAGACAATATGGATCTGGAACGGGAACGGGGGATTACAATTAAAGCACAGGCAGTGCGTACTGTCTACAAAGCGCAGGATGGAAATGAGTATATACTGAATTTAATCGACACGCCCGGTCACGTGGATTTTAATTATGAGGTCAGCCGCGCGCTTGCCGCCTGTGATGGTGCGATTCTGGTGGTAGATGCAGCACAGGGGATAGAAGCGCAGACACTGGCAAACGTATATTTGGCATTGGATCACGACTTGGATGTATTTCCGGTTATCAACAAAATTGATTTGCCAAGTGCGCAGCCGGATTGGGTAAAAAACGAAATTGAAGATGTGATTGGCATTGAAGCGCAGGATGCGCCGCTGATTTCAGCCAAAAACGGTGTTGGCATTGAGGATGTGTTAGAAGCGATTGTGCATAAAATTCCAGCGCCGCGCGGGGATGAAAAAAATCCATTGCAGGCGTTAATTTTTGATTCTGTCTACGATTCTTACAAAGGTGTAATTGTATTCTGCCGTATTATGGAGGGGCGGATTGCAAGGGGAACTACTGTGAAAATGATGGCAACCGGCGCAACTGCGGATGTGGTAGAGGTCGGTTATTTCGGTGCAGGGCAGTTGATTCCCTGCGAAGAATTATCTGCGGGAATGGTAGGTTATTTTACGGCTTCCATTAAAAATGTAAAAGATACCGCAGTTGGCGATACCGTGACGGACGCGCAAAATCCCTGTGAAAAACCGCTGCCAGGTTACAAAAAAGTACAGTCTATGGTATACTGTGGGCTTTATCCGGCAGACGGCGCAAAATACCCTGATTTGCGCGACGCATTGGAAAAATTACAGTTAAATGACGCGTCTTTGTTTTATGAGCCGGAAACGTCGGTCGCTCTGGGTTTTGGTTTCCGCTGCGGATTTTTGGGGCTTTTGCATTTGGAAATTATTCAGGAACGCTTGGAACGGGAATATAATCTTGACCTTGTTACAACGGCACCGGGTGTTATCTATAAAGTGTATAAAACAAACGGCGAAGTCATCGAGCTGACCAATCCATCCAATCTGCCCGATCCGGCGGAAATTGATTATATGGAGGAGCCGATTGTCAGCGCGGAAATTATGGTGACAACAGAATTTATTGGTGCGATTATGGAACTTTGCCAAGAGCGCAGAGGGCGTTACCTTGGTATGGAATATGTCGAGGGAACAAGAGCGCTGTTAAAATATGAACTGCCTTTAAATGAAATTATTTATGATTTCTTTGACGCATTAAAATCTCGTTCCCGCGGTTATGCGTCGTTTGACTATGATTTAAAAGGCTACGAACGTTCCGAGCTGGTTAAGCTGGATATCTTAATTAATAAGGAGGAAGTGGATGCGCTTTCGTTTATCGTGCACAAGGACTCCGCTTATGAACGTGGGCGGAAAATGTGTGAAAAACTCAAAGACGAAATCCCAAGGCATTTATTTGAAATCCCGATTCAGGCAGCAGTCGGCGGCAAAGTAATCGCAAGAGAAACCATAAAGGCAATGCGCAAAGACGTGCTTGCAAAGTGCTACGGCGGCGATATTACGCGGAAAAAGAAGCTGCTAGAGAAGCAGAAGGAAGGCAAAAAACGGATGCGGCAGGTTGGCAGCGTGGAGATACCACAGAAAGCATTTATGGCGGTGTTGAAGTTAGATAATGAGTGATAAGATGTCCGCTAATAAGGCGTATAGGCGGTAACAGTTCAGTTAGGTCTGCGCATTTACTGCGCTGACCGTAATAAAATGTAGTGGTTGGAGGTAT
>CBCOYO010000107.1:0-12195 GCA_965114465.1 uncultured Lachnospiraceae bacterium | reverse complement strand
ACACCGAATGTTCGTAAATTGTTGCAAAATCTGGCGTTGGTGTGAATTGTAACTTCTGTAATTGTTGCTATGAAATAGTCTATCAGGATGGTTGTATAGAATGTGTTTGCAATGTATAATAGAATAAATAATCCCTTGCGATATTGGAAACCGTTGGGGGGGATTATACACAATATAGGATGCAAGGAGGATTTTATTATGCTTACAAATGACTTCAAAGGACTAAAACTATCGCGTCTGGGATTTGGAACGATGCGTTTACCTGTACGAAACGGTAATATGTCCGATATTGATGAAAAACAGGTGGACGAGATGATTGACTATGCGATTGCAGGCGGCATCAATTACTTTGACACAGCGTATCCCTATCATGGAGGAATGTCGGAAAAGGTAATCGGCAAATCACTGTCACGCTATCCAAGGGAAAGCTATTATCTTGCCACCAAGTATCCAGGACACCAAATCAGCAATAGTTATGATCCTGCGGCTGTTTTTGAGGAGCAGCTTAAAAAGTGCAATGTTGAATATTTTGATTTCTATTTACTGCACAATATCTACGAAAATTCTATTCAGGTATATCAGGACGAACGGTGGGGAATTGTGGATTATTTTGTGGAACAGAAACGACAAGGGCGAATCAGGCATTTGGGATTCTCATGTCATGGAGGACTAGAGAATCTGTGTGCATTCTTGGACTATTGCGGGGACAAAATGGAATTTTGCCAGATTCAGCTCAATTACCTTGACTGGACGCTGCAAAAAGCAAAAGAGAAGTATGAACTTTTGACAGATAGGGGCATTGGTGTATGGGTAATGGAACCTGTCCGCGGCGGTCGTCTGGCAAATCTTTCTGAATCTGAAAATTCCAGACTACATAGTATGCGGCCTGACGAAAAGAGTGCTGCGTGGGCATTTCGCTTTTTGCAGGGATTGCCGAATGTAAAAGTGATTCTGAGCGGTATGTCCGATATGTCACAGATGAAGGAGAATGTGGAAACATTTCGTGAAGAAAAGCCGCTGACGGATATGGAGCAGGCGGCACTGCTGGAAATGGCAGAGGGCATGAAGAATTCTATTCCCTGCACGGCGTGTCGCTACTGCTGTGATGGATGCCCGCAGAAATTGGATATTCCTATGCTGATTGCAGCATACAATGAACTTCGATTTTCACCGGCAGTTAATGTGGCGATGCGGATGGATGCGCTTTCAGACGATAAGAAACCTTCCGCTTGTATTGATTGTAAGAAGTGTACCAAAATCTGCCCGCAGGGTATTGATGTTCCAAGTGCAATGAAGGGATTGACAGAGGAACTTGCGAAACTGCCTAGCTGGGCGGAAATCTGCCGTCAGCGTGAGGAAGCGGCAAAGGCAGTAAGAGCAGGGCAGTGACATTTTGCTTGGCGGCACGCCATTGGATCAGCCAATGTTTAAAATTATACTGGGGCTGTCGCATTAAGGGAAACATATACAAGATATTATAATACTGTACCGCATTTTATACCATATCTTGTATAATCAAAACTTATTGCGCCAGTCCCAGTTGTGCCAGACTCTGTCATTTTAACCCAAGTAGCCCTCATAAATTGTCTACGCTGTACGATTGATATTTCCGCACAATTTCTGCCATTGTATCCCATTTTGCTTCCATATCCGCAACAAGCCGAAATTGTGTTCTTGCGCGGTCTAAATTATGGTTTTCTCTATGGATTTTAAAATATGTATCTCCTAATAAGAAATCGCTTAGAAACCGTATACCGCATTCATAGGTCATTAGTTTTGCGCCCATAGGCAGCATTGCAATTTCCTTGTCAGTCAGGCTTCCTGCGCAGCCTTCCAAATATCCTTTTGTAAAAGCTTCAAACAGCGATAAATCAAGTGACACCTTGCTTAAATCGGTTTCGTCTTCCGCAGCGGTGTTTGCACCGAAACGAATAGAATCCCCAAAATCATACAGTGAAAGTCCCGGCATAACCGTGTCAAGATCGATAATACACAAAGCTTTTTTGGTATCAGCGTCAAATAATATATTGTTTAACTTGGTATCATTGTGCGTTACCCGAAGCGGTAGCTGCCCTTCTTTTAATAAATCGGTTAAAATTGTCGTTTCACATTCCCGTTCAAGGGCAAAGGCAATCTCGTTTTGAGCCAAGGCAATGCGTGCGGGAATCCCTTCGTTTAGAGCCTTTTTGAAAGCCTGAAAACGGGAGGGCGTATGGTGGAAATTGGGAATAGTTTCATATAGTAGTTCTGTTGGAAAATCTGCCAGCATTTTTTGAAACTTACCAAAAGCGACAGCACTGTCATAAAAATCCTTTTCACTTTTTACCTGTTCGAAACAGAGCGAATTTTCGATAAATTGATATATGCGCCAATAATTGTTATCGCTGTCTTGATACCAGTTTGCACCATGTTTTGTCTTAACAACGTTTAAGGTTTCTCTGTCAGGATCGCCGCCTTGGGCAGTAATTTTATTGCGTAGAAAAGATGTAATATTTACAATGTTATCCATAAGCTGCGGTGGATTATGAAAAATAGTATGATTCATACGCTGGAGAATATACTTCTTCTGACCGTTTGCGGGCGTTTCGTAACACAGAAGAAAGGTATCATTAATATGCCCGTTGCCATATGGACATTGTTTTGCTAATTTGCCATTTGTAATATTTTCTAGGTTATAGACCGTGGTTACCTCGTCTATTTTGGCACAAGCCGGTTGTAGTGATGCCATATTGAACCTCCGTTAATTGGTAATATCAATCCACTGCATTTCCATAGGTGCTAGAGAAAGATGCGCAAAGAGAGTGTTATTTACATATAAATCGGTTTCCTGTGGCTTTTTGGAATTGTTAATAACAGCGATTGTCTTGGTCTGTTCAAAGACAGCAAGTTCCGTATCGACATTTGTTACATAATATTTTTTCAGTTCATCTTCGCTGTGTGCCGCATAATAGATAGCACGCAGCAGCAGTCGGCAGTTCTGCGGTGAGTAGGGAAGCCCTGTAATGTATACACTTCGTCCCTTACCGTATTCGTTAACCACGAGTCTGCTATACTTGCCATCCATATTTAAAATTTGATAATGTTCTCCCTGTGCATAAATACGGCTCTTTCCTTCACCGAAATCAATTTCATTTGGGATATCTTCCAATATAAAATGTTGGCTGTTCAATGTGTTATATTTATCTGTACTCATAGAAAAACCAAGTTCCCTGTCAACGCCCAGCACATCGCTAAGCTGGAAGTAGCGCCCTTGATATTGGCAGGCGCTGGGTTCTCCTACACCGATAAAGCCGCCGCCTTCGTCCACAAATTTGCGGATTGCGCATACAACAGACGGGTCTGTCCAATTCTGTGCGCCGCTCCATGAAGTATAGGCATCGCCGGCATTGATAATAACTTTAATAGCAGGATCAATGCCCTTTCGGATTTGGTCAAAATCAATAAATTCCACATCAATCGGCATACCACTCAAACATTCAATTACACCGACATAAGAATAAATTTCACGGTACCACAGTGCATGGTGTACTTGATTAGACATCCATCTGCGGATGCTGCCCCAGCAGTTTAAAATTGCAACTTTAAACGGTGCAGTGTACGCTTTTGTTCCCTGCATATGTGCATGGATTTGGCGAAATTCCTCTACCACTTTGCTAATTTGATCAATAAAGTGCGGCCATTTAGCAGCAAGTTTCAGATAGCCACCGTAACCAATGCGATCGAGTGGGGAACGTAGAATTGCCCGTCTTGCCTTTAACCAATTATCTTGCGCTTCACCGATAGGGTTGCCGCCCTCTGTAAAGACATCTGGGAAAAAGTAGGGCAGCAGTCTGCCTTCTGTATAGTTTACGCCTTTAATATCCGAAATCATACGAAGTGTTACGCCATCGCCGACAGAGCCGACAACGGCATCCAATCCAATATTGGCAAAATATTTTCCAAAGGGCTCAGTGCCGATCCAGTGATCGCCTAGAAACATCATGGCTTCTTTGCCGTAGCTGTGCACAATATCCACGAGTTCCTTAGCAAGTTTGGAAACCTCTATTTGCTGAAATTCTATAAAATCCCGAAATTCCTTGGAGGGAACGCGGAAGGTGGAATTATGGTAGCCCTGATCGACAATAAATTCCGGCCGGAATGGATAGCCTGCCCATTTTTCAAACTGTTCCAAAATATAAGGGCTGACGCTGGCGCTGTATCCAAACCATTCCACAAATTTTTCCCGTTTTTGGTCGTCAAACGTCAGGGTAAACTGATGAAAAAAGGTAGTAAAGCGCACAACATCTACATGCGGATTATCCTCGCACCATTTTTTCAGCTTTTCTTTGACATAAGCCTGTGTTTTGGGCTGTCTTACATCATAAGTAAGCTGGTGTGGGGCGTCTTTCCAGTCGTTTGTGATAAAGTTATACATATGTACAGGATCCCATATCAAGAAAGCAAGGAAACTTACCGTGTATTGGTGATAGGGGATTGTTTCGATTACAACTTCGCCGCTTTCTATATCGTAGTCCCATTTATTGGTAGGAATAATTTCGCCTGTTGTGCGGTCAATCACTTCCCACCAGCGTTTGGGATCGTCAATGGTATTGACTTTTAGCTGTTCGGTGTGAAACCCCTTCATTAATGCAATGCGCAAGCGATCGCTTTTGGCAGTAATGCGGTCACTGATTAAGTATTCCTGCTGGATTTCCTCGGGATTTTTCAATGCCCAGTCGTTGTCTTTCCTTGTGGTGTAATAGGTTGCATATATTTTGGCGTCCTGGCTAAGCAGTTCCTCTGGCATAGTGGTTCCGTCGCAGTCCCGCAGTGCATCAGCACCCAGCAGGTTTTTTAACCGTATGGTTTCATCAACCATATCTACGTCTGTAGGCAGCGTTAATCTGCCTGTATTTTCCAAATTCATTATGAACCACGCTCCTTTCAGTGAGAATCCATGGATGGTAATGGGGCTTTATTGGTATTTTCGATTGTAAAGATAGAGAAGCAGTAAAATTCCAGCAAGGCCAACAAGCATAATCAGCAAGCCCTCCGGCCCGATTTTACGCTGTCCTGTGACAATCAATACCATGCTGACAATAAATATTAATAAATACAGCAGCCGAACAAGATATTTCATAGGCGTGCCTCCTTTCCGTCAACCTTTGAGTCCGCCAAGGCTCATTCCTTGTGTTAACTTCTTTTGCACCAGAATATATAGAATCAAGGTTGGCAGCATTACAATTACTAGACCTGCATAGAGCTGACCATAATTTGCGGCTGCTTTCTGCGCCTGCATAAGCTGCATTAACCCTACCGGAAGTGTTTTGGCGTCCTTTGTAAGCAGGGTCATGGAAATAATATATTCGTTCCAGAACGATAAAAAGTTAAACAGAATTACCGTAATAATACTGGGTAGTGCCATAGGCATCATAATTTGCACCATTGTGCGGAAATATCCGCTTCCGTCCATATAGGCAGCTTCCTCATAATCTCTTGGTATAGTAACAAAGAAGCCTGAAAGCAGATAAATGGTAAACGGCAGGGCAGTCGAGGCGTAGACCAGCGCCACAATAAATAAATTGTTGAGGAAAAACGGCTTTCCTGCAAATGCCTTTAAAAATTTATCCGCATCAACAAACATTAAAAAGATTGGCACTACAATATAGTTTACATTAATAAACAACCCGCCCATAAATAAAATATTAATAAACTTGCTTCCGAAAAAACGGTAACGTGCAAGCACATATGCCGCAGGAAGCGCCACAACTAAAAGGATAATCAGTGCGAGTGCTGTTACAAGAATAGAGTTGATAAAATACTCGCCCATTTTCGCCTTTTCAAAAGCATCCAGAAAATTTTGGAAGTAGATTCCCTTGGGCATCGTCCATGGATTTCCATAAAATTCAGAGTTCTCTTTAATGGATGCTAAGAACACCCATCCTACAGGCACAATAATGCTGATGGCAAGCGCAAGCAGCGCTACATAGATAAAAATTTTATATAATGTACGGGTACTAATTCCTTTTTTTCTCTGCATCTGCAAGCACCTCCTTTAAAATTCCAAAGGTTCTCTCTTGGTGACAAAGTTAATAATTGCCGACAAGCCAAAAGAGAATAGAAATACAACAACACCGATTGCCATACCATAACCATAAGAGGAATTGGTGTATGCTTGTTTATACATATAGCTTAAAAATACTTCGGTAGCACCATCTGGCCCGCCGTTGGTCAGTGCCTTTACAATTAGAAAACTAATATTAATAGAGCTGATAACAAAGAATGTTAACGTTGTTCTAATATTTGTCCAGATAAGCGGAAGGGTAATGGAGAAGAACTGTTGAACTTTGCCAGCACCCTCTAAATCGGCAGATTCATACAGGCTTTCGGGCACGCTTGCCATACTTGCCATATACATAACCATATAGTAGCCGATTGCCTGCCAAATCATAGCGATAACCAGACTGTAAATTACCAGCTTCTGATCGCCCAGCCACAAAATTGGTGTTTTTTCAGTGCCTCTGAAAATACCGATAATACTGTTGAGCAGTCCATTGTTTGGATCGTAAATTGCGGAAAAAATCGCCGAGATAACAACAACGGACAAGATATTTGGTATGTAGAATATAATGCGGAAAAAGTTTTGTCCTTTAATTTTTTCCCGTGAGAGAATGCCTGCAAAAATCAGTGCAAACGCCATTGTTACAATGGTTACGCAGACAATTAGCAGCACGGTATTTTGGAAAGAACGGAAAAAATTCTCATCTTCCATTAAGATTTTAAAGTTATTCAATCCGACAAACTGCTTGTTGTTGGAGTAGCCGCCCCATTTATACAAAGACATTTTAAAGACATTAAAAGTGGGAATCAGCATAAAAATAATAAACAATATTAATGCCGGCGCGACACATACAGTGATAAAAAAAGTTCTATCTTTAACCTTTTTCATATGCACACCTCCATTTCTTGTAAAAAAGAACGCCCCAAAGGCGGAAACCTTCGGGAGCGCCCCTAAAACCTGAATGTACCTAATTCATTGCTGCTCTTAATTTATCACTGGCTTCTTCAACGGCTGCCTGCCATTCTGCAACGGTTTTGTCACCGCTTACAATACTGTTCACCGTTCCGCACAGTGTATCGAGCATATTGACACCTTCTACTGGCTCTGTAGAAGCAAAGCCGCCCATAACTGCGGTTGCACCATTGTCATAGATGCTGTAGAACATTTTGTTATCGCCCTCTAATGAATCACTCACACCTGTAATCGGCTGAATTGCAGTTGATTTCGCAAAAATCTTCGCTGCTTCGTCAGAATACATATAAGCGACAAATTCTTTTGCCATATCTTGATTCTCTGCTGCTGCTGGAATCCACATCTGTTCAAACCAGCAGAACGAGCATCCAGAACCACCTGCATTCACTGCTGGAAGTGCCATAAATCCCCATTCAAAGCCGTCTGCTCTCGGAGCTTCTGCCATTTCGCCTGGAAGCCATGTACCATTCGGACAGAAAATTGCTTTGTTGTCAAGGATTAGCTGTTGATTCTTGGTAAAGTTATCGTTGTTTGCATTGGCAACCGTAGTGCCTTCTGTATAAGTTGCAAGCTTAGCAACCAGTTCAAATACTTTGGTTGCGTCCTCACTTTCCCAAATGCCATCTTCATAAGTCATGCATTTATTAAAGAAGTCAGAGCCGCCTGCAGAAGCTAGTGCTGCATATGTAAATGCATCAAAATATCCGGTAGTAGGATAGGTAAACAGTGCGATATTGTCGGCTGCTGCTGTGTCGCCAAGCGCCCACATTTCTTCCCATGTGGTAGGTACTGTCCAGCCTTTTTCCTTAAAAAGTCCTGCATTGTAGAATAGCCCGCAAGGACTGTAGAACATCGGTGCGTAGTAAGTTACACCGTCACCGTAAGGATTCGTTGCCAAGGTATCAAGAAAGCCTGGAATAATTTTATCCTTTACCTTTACGCTTTCGCCGGGAACAGTCATTTCGAGAACATCTGTCAAAGGTAGAAGTGCCTTTTCCTTGGTCAGTGTTTCTGTTAAAGCAGCTTCACGACCCGTTGCCAGATGTACAACATCCGGATAATCGCCGGCTTTCATAGCAGGACTGATAACATCCTCTATTTTCTTATCAATTGTAAGTTCAACGGTAACGCCTGGGTGGGAAGCTTCAAAAGCGGCTACCACTTCAGACCACATTTCAGCACCGTATCCGCCCTCAAAAGCAGCAACTTTTAACGTCTGTGCTTCCGCTGGTGGTGTGGTTTCTGGTGTGTCGGCAGCATTATCTGCACTTGAGTTATCGGCAGCAGCATTATCTGTGTTGGAATTATCTGTATTAGTATTATCTGCATTGGAATTATCAGCGGCAGCATTATCTGCATTCGTGTTGTTGTTTGAGGATGCTGGTGTATTGTTAGAATTACCGCATCCGGCGAGTAGTGATGTAGTCATTGCTGCTACAAGTAACGATGAAATAACTTTTTTCGATTTCATAAAGAATCCCTCCCTTTTGATTTGATACGACATTGTTTTTATGCCGTATGTGGATGCATTACGATGCATACAATTGCTTTTTCCAAGCTTCGTCTTGTTCCGTTTCTTTTGTTGCGTTTTTGCCAAACTTTTTTGCTATACTACATAATGCCAGAGTTTATCGTACTGCACAGGCTAAACGTATATGGTTGACGTTATGTAGTCAGGTTACTCGAAAAATTTAACTGTTAAGCAGTGTAAATTAATTTGAGTATGGTTCTAGTATAGCGAAATTATTTTATAGAATCAATCGGATTGTTGCTTGAAATTTTAGAAATATTGCTTTTAGCGATTTTGAATTAAAAAAATAATGTATTTCTTTTACAATTGTATATAATTTATACAAAATTCGCCATAAAAGTAAAGACTTTATACAAAATATAAAAAGAAAAATAAATTAGGAAAGGTATTAGGACTTTTATCCTATACGGAGTTCACAATTTTTCTAAAGTAAAAATTTTAGAAATTTAATTCGATAGATGCATATAGACAAAATATCTAAACTCTGTTATATTTTAGTTAAGAATTACCATGAAACATACTGTCGAACGTTGTGCGGGTGCATTTTTATAGGAGGCGTTTTTATGGGAAATACAAGGCATTGTTTAGAGGAAAATAAAGTTTCCAATTTTGACGGTTTAAAGCTTCTATATGTTTCGACCTCGAAATATGAAGGGGATTGGCAGAGTATCCTGCATTCACATCCATTTAGTGAACTATTCTATGTAGTGCGCGGCAGTGGTTCCTTTGTAACAGAAGGTACAGAATTTCCTGTAAGTAAAAATGATTTGGTGATTATTAATCCGCACGTACAGCATACAGAGAGATCTTTGCAGACAACGCCGCTGGAATATATTGTACTGGGAATAGATGGGCTTTCTTTCGCATTTGAAAATAATACTATGCAAAGCACAGTGCAGACCACCTTCCAAAATGCCATGCTGGAAAATGTAATACAAAAAAAGGCAATACAAAAAAATATAATGCAAAAAAATGCATTTCACATAGCTTCTCAAGGTGTTTATAAATATAATATGCAGAACTCTTATATATACGCTTATCTAAATATTATGCTGGAGGAGCTTTCTAAGAAAGAGGAGAACTATGAGGCAGTATGTCAGCATCTACTGGAAGTGATAATGCTTTGTATGCTGCGCAATGATAATTTAGCCATTGTGCAAAACAGCAATGCCCTGTTAAACCGTGAATGCACACAGATTAAAAATTATTTAGATGCGAACTATTCAGAAAATATTACGCTGGATATGCTGGCGTCGCTTTCCCATATGAACAAATATTATATGGTTCATGCCTTTACAAAATATATTGGGATATCCCCGATTACTTATCTTCTGCAAAAGCGGATACAAGAAGGCAAGTCACTTTTGGGCTCGACCACCTATTCGATTTCGCAGATATCGGATATGCTTGGTTTTTCCTCACAGTCCTATTTTTCGCAGGCATTTAAAAAAGCAACGGGAAAGACCCCAATACAATATCGCAATGAACGAAAACAGAGGTAGGATTTTTGTGCAGTTACATATTTCTCCAATATTTTTATAAAATATGCATAAAATGACAGTCGATTTTATATGAATTATGCTGAAAGTTGTAATAGAAACAGTTCGATTTATGCACAAGAAGTTTCACATTTAGCAATAATTCATATAAATCGCACTATTGTGTATGAAATGAGATTATGTTATCATAAAGTGCACCGGACTAAAGTACCAAATAGAAGAAAAGGAGGGAGAACATGGACAAGAAAAAAATGTCACTAAAGGCAAAAATCACAATGGTAGCAATTATATTATTTGTGGCAAGCTTTGCAGCAATGGTATTTATCTCGCTTCATTTTATGGAAGACTTGATTGCAGAAAATATGGTTGCTGAATTTGTCAAGGAAAATACGCAGGTTGCTAGACAGGCAAGCATTATTTTGGAAAAGGGAGGCGATATACAAGAACTGCAGACCTTTGTGGAGGATAGTGTTGCGAACAACAGCCATTTTGCATACGTGGTAGCGATTGATACCACAGTAACGGCAGTGGCTCACTCCGATACGCAGAAAATTGGAAAATCGTATCTTGATGATACCGGTTATACAGTGCCAGCAGCGCAAAAGGGAGAAGTAATGACCAGTCAGTTTTGGGCAGATGTGCAGAATGCTTGGACGTATGATGTAATGTGTCCAATTTATGTAGACGGGGCGCTATGGGGGTCAATGGATGTCGGTATTTATAATTACACTGTCGATACGATTGTATCCAAAATTAGGAAAGTTGCAGTTGCAGTTACGATAATTATGCTAATTATCAGTGGAACGTTAATGATACTGTACTGTAATTATGAGTTTAACGCAATCAAAGAGATTGTAAAAATCTGCAATGGAATGGGAAAGGGCGATTTTACTGTAAATATTCCGCAAAGGTTCTTAAAACGAGGCGACGAAGTTGGAAATATGGCAAATGCCATGCAGCATATGAAAGAAAATTTAAGCCGGCTGATTGCAGCAACGGATAGCCATGCAGCACAGCTAATGTTGATTTCGGAAGATTTAGATGGCAGTACAAAAAATACGCAGGAAAAAGCGGCTGATATTGTGGATTTATCGGAGAAAGCAGTTGCAGATACAGAAGAACAAAGTGAACTGACAAGAACCAATTCCGATATGACACAAAAGATTTCAGGTGGAATGGAGGATATTGCACAGAATATTTCGAATATTAGTACGGCATCGGTGGACACTGCACAAGAAGCACGTTCAGGAGCAGACAAGCTTGAGGAAGTTGTGGCGCAGATGGCGAAGATTGAGCAGAAAGTTGCAGATACTTACAGCCAGATTCAGGAATTGTCGAAGATGTCTAATACCATTCAGAGCGTTGTGCAATTAATTTCCGAAATCGCTTCACAGACAAATTTATTGGCGTTAAATGCTTCAATTGAGGCGGCAAGAGCGGGCGAGCAAGGAAAAGGCTTTGCGGTTGTTGCAGGAGAAGTCGGAAAATTAGCTGAGGAATCTACGAAAGCAACCGAGGAAATTACCAAAATTATTATGGAAATCCAAAATTGCATTGACGGCTGTGTAACGTTAATGGATGAGGGAAATCGTTCTGTAAAAGAGGGAATTGACCTTGCGGCAGAAACTAAGGCGAGTTTTGCAGGCATTATTCAGAAAATTTCGCAGGTATCTGAAGAAATGACAACTGTGTCAAGTGTTACCGAAGAAGTTACAAATGGTACGGGGACACTGTATGAGGCAATTAATAAAATCGCTTATATTGCACAGACGGTATCAGAAAGCACAGAGGGCGTTTCCAATAATGCAAAGATACAAGAGGAAATGATGGAAGAAATGCTGCAAAAAGTGAATGATCTGTCAGCGTTGTCGAAAGCGTTAAAAGACGGATTAAGTGTGTTTAAAATAGAAGGAAATTAATTTAAGCGTAAAAATTAATAGACGCTATTTTTTAAAAAATAGTCCGGTAACGTTACCAAGAAGAAAAATGTGAGCAATAACAGATTACTTGTTGCTGTTCACTCCGTTCCAGTAACAGGCAAAAATCCATGCAAAATTTGCTTTGCAAATGGATTTTTGCTTGCAGCCACTACGTTTTCGTACGGGGCTGTCGCATTAAGGAAAATAGATACAAGATATTATAGTACTGTATTG
>CBCOYO010000106.1:5410-12681 GCA_965114465.1 uncultured Lachnospiraceae bacterium | reverse complement strand
ACCTAAAGGTTTCGCCTTAAGGCGAGGGTTTTAACCCCATTATACAGACAATAATCTCTATTTTTTATCAGAAACCTATTAGTTTACAATTTGTTCATATAGCTTGCGTCAACCGTGTCAGCTAGCAGCCCTGTCCCATCAATGATAACCCTCCTGTATTTTCCCAGAAGCCTTACCTTGTTAAAACTTTTCATCCTGATCAGACTTTTTACCATCTGTTTCCTCAAACCTGCCAGACATTCGGGAGATAGTTTTTTGAGATAATAATTTAGGGGACATTGCAAAATATTTCCACAAGACTTTTGTCATCAGATAAAATTTTAAGGGTGGCAATGCCGTTTTCCTCAATAAACTGTTCTTCCATGTAACACATACTTTTTACTGCACATATATTTTTTAGGATTTCCATCCACACCAGATCGGAATGCGTATATGTCATATATGATGAATATCTGAGAGCAATTATTTCATCAATTAATTGAAACAGTTCACAAAAAATGATACACAATCTGGTATCAGGTTTACAATATCATGATCTTTTTTCTTAACTTTATGTTTTATATTTTTATGATCCAGTCCTTTTTTCTTCTTCAACAGTGTACCCTCCTGTGCGTAAAATTTGTTTTTTATTTTCAATAGCAGAAAGGCTTATGGCAAAATATAATGCTTTTATTATAAAAAGTTATTATTCTTCAAAGCTGGCAGGTCGACAGTATCCATCATGCAGGCAGGGAAAAGGGGCTGTTACGCTAAGCTTTGATTATACAAGATATCACATATAAAGTAGCACAGTATTATAATATCTTGTATATGTTTTCTTTAACGCAACAGCCCTTTCCCTATTCGACTGCACAGCCCTTGCTAAAGAAGCATACTGCCCGATTTAAAATATTTAGGATGCAAAATCCTGAATCGCTTTCTTCGGGCATTTCTCTTTGCAAGCACCGCATCCCGTACATTTACTCTGATCGATATGTGCATGGAAATCTGTTACAGTAATTGCACCCTCTGGACATACTTTTACGCACAGGCTGCACCCAATACAACCACTTTGGCAAGCCTTCATTGTAACAGGCCCTTTATCCTTAGAGCTGCAAGCTACCACGGTTTTTGCATTGTAAGGAATTAATTCGATTAATCCCTTTGGACAGGCTGCTATACACTTTCCGCACGCCTTGCACTTATCCTTATCTACCACTGCAATTCCATTTTGAACCGATATTGCCCCAAACGGACACGCCTTTACGCAGTTTCCATAGCCAAGACAGCCATAATTACATGATTTTGCGCCGCCGTCTGGCACATATTTTACCATACTGCAATCCTCTACGCCGGTATATGCATAATTCTGTGTTGTCTTATTACAGTCCCCTGCACACTTTACAAACGCTGTCATGCGCACAGTTTCTCCAGCTTCCACACCCATAATCGCCGCAACCTTTTTGCCAACCGCTTCGCCACCGACAGGACAAGCATTCACTGCCGCCTCTCCTTTTGCAATCGCTGCCGCAAGGCCAGAGCAGCCTGGAAACCCGCATCCACCACAGTTATTGCCAGGGAGAACACCAAGCACTGCTTCTTCTCGTTCGTCTACGTCCACTTTAAATACAATACTTGCGATACCCAGAAAAATTCCAAGGAACAAGCCTACGCCGCCCACAACTGCAACGGCAATTATTATCGCTGAAAAATTCATTTTCATACCCCCAATATCCTATGTTTTCAGATTTTATCCCACTCTACAAAAGTCCTGAAAATCCGCAGAACGCAATCGCCATAAGCCCCGCTGTAATCAGGACAATCGGCATTCCCTGAAAAGACTCTGGTACATCATTATATGCAATTTTTTCCCGTATTCCTGCCAGTATCACAATCGCAATCAAAAATCCAACTGCGGTAGAGAAACCACTGACAATACTAAATCCAATACCATAATTTTTCTGCACATTCGTCAATGCAATTCCAAGAACTGCACAGTTTGTTGTAATCAGCGGCAAATATACGCCTAGCGCCTGATATAATGAAGGCACATATTTTTTTAAAAACATCTCAACAAACTGTACCAGCGCCGCAATTACTAAAATAAATACAATTGTCTGCAAATATGTAATATCAAACGGTACTAAAATAACACGATAAATCACTGCGGCAACTGCTGACGCCAGCGTAATAACAAAGATAACCGCGCCACCCATGCCAACTGCTGTATCTACTTTCTTGGAAACACCTAAGAAGGGGCACAACCCCAAAAATTGGCTTAATACCACATTACTGACCAATGAAGAGCCGATCAGCAAAACCAATAAATCTTTTACTACATCAAACATTCTCTTCCCCCCATTTCGGACAGGCTAATGCCTGTAATCCTTATTTTTTGTCTGCATCTGCTACGGAGCCGCCAGCAGCTTCCGTATCAATAAACCGCCGTGCGCACCCACTATCGCCACAGCTTGCGCAGTCCGAATTACATCCTGACTGGATTTTATCTGCATTTTCACCCCGCTCCTGCATTTTGCGCTTGACACGGTTTTGCAATGCTGTCAGTGCTGCCAATACGAAAAATGCGCCAGGTGCTAATACAAAAATACTTACTGGAACATATTCTATCGGCTCCGCACCGAAAATAGATGCAATTCCTGCTAGAACATTGTTGATAACAGGAATCCCAAACAGTTCGCCTGCGCCGATCAACTCCCGCACCGCACCGATTGCCGTCAATGCTACCGTAAAACCAAGCCCCATACCCAGACCATCAAAGAATGACGGAATCATTCCATTTTTGGAAGCAAACGATTCTGCACGACCCAGAATAATACAGTTTACAACAATTAGAGGAATATAAAGTCCCAGCGCCGCATACAAGCTTGGAATAAAACCCTCTAAAAGCAGCTCCACCATTGTTACAAAGGAAGCAATTATTACAATAAATGCAGGAATCCGCACTCTGTTTGGTATAATATGCCGCAAAAGCGATATAATCACATTGCTTAACACTAATACAATTGTCGTTGTTAGCCCCATGCCAAGGCCATTGATTGCTGAGGTTGTTACTGCCAGTGTCGGACACATACCAAGCATTAATACAAATGTCGGATTTTCCTTGATAAGTCCGTTTATCAGCACCTCTATAGAGCTTTTTCTTTCTTCCTGATTTGTATTCAAATCACTCATTTATGGCGCCTCCTTTCCATCTGCATCGGCAAATGTATAACGAAAATATTCTAGTCCCGCGTTTACACCGTTTACAATCGCCTTTGTTGTAATTGTCGCACCACTGATTGCATCAATCTCGCTGTCATTGGTCGCACCAGACTTTGTATAAGTAAAAGACTCCACCTTTTTATCTGCGAACTGCGGTACAAGGATATCACCTGCCTTCATGCCTAATCCCGCTGTTTCAGAAATACTTAACAGTGAAATTCCATTTAACGTGCCATCCATTGCAATTCCCATAGAAAACTGAATGTCACCGCCATAACCCTCATGGTCGGTAACGGTAATCACATAGCCAATTACATTTCCGGAAGCATCCAACGATTCTGATATTTCATTAATATCTACGCCGCTAATTCCCACGGTACTTAAATATTCCTGTGCTTCTAGTGCTTTCGTTTCATCAAACCATGTAATTTCTTCAAAGTTCTCCGCTGCCGGAAAAACGTTTTTGCTTGCTTCGATCTTTGCTTTTGCCTTTTGATTTGCAATTGGCTCTTTTGTCACATTATACACAATCCCAAGCAGCAAACCTGCCACAAGCGTTATCACAAATAAGATCAATGCATCTTTGAGCATTGCTTTCTGTTCTGTATTCATGCGCGCTCCCCTCCTTTTCCAAAGGGCTTTGGCTTCGTTACCCTCTCAATCAAAGGCACGAGCAGATTTCCAAGAATAATCGCATAGGATACTCCCTCTGCTGATGGCCCAAAAAGCCGGAAAATCCCTGTCATAATGCCAAGGAAAAAGCCAAATATGTACTGCCCTGTCTTTGTAATCGGTCGTGTTACATAGTCTGTTGCCATAAAAAATGCCCCCAGCATTAACCCGCCGCCTGCAAGCTGTGACACAAGATATTCCATATCAAAACCATGTCCGCTAAACAACAGTACAAACAACGCAAAACTTATAATATAAGAACCTGGAACACGCAAATCAATTACGCCCATTACCAACAAAAACACTGCGCCAATTAAAATTGCAATCATGCTTGTTTCCCCGATAGTTCCCGAAATCCTGCCAATTACCATATCAAGCAGTTCCACAGAACCCTCGCCGCTCTTGATTACTGCCAGCGGTGTTGCACCTGTATAAGCATCACAGTCAAAATTGGTCATGATAGACGTAAACGAAATAATTAAAAAGCATCTTGCGCCCAACGCCGGATTCATAAAATTCTGTCCCAATCCGCCAAACAACATTTTTACTACAATAATTGCAAAAATACCACCAATTATCCCAAGCCATAACGGTGCTTGCGGCGGTAAATTCAGTGCCAATAAAAGCCCTGTCACAACAGCCGAGAAATCGCTGATACTGTTTTTCTTTTTCATACATTTGTCATAGAGATACTCTGTCAAAACCGTCGTGGCGACAGTTGTTAGTATCACCAACAGGGCATGCAGCCCAAAATTATAAACGCCGAAAGCCGTCGCCGGAAGCAAAGCAATCACCACATACTGCATAATATGTGCCGTGGTGTCCTTCGACCGGATATGCGGATTAGACGAAACTTTTAATACAGAACTCACATTCCGTTCCTCCTATCTAATATCGTTTATTTTATTTATCATTTTTCTTTTTTGCTCGGATGATTATCCTTTTATCGTTGATTTTCTTACATTATTTTTTCTTTTTCCCAAGGATTGTTTTCCTCATAGATTTAATGGACTGTGTAAGATGACGCTTTGCCGGACAAACAAAACTACAGCATCCGCACTCACAGCATTCCATACCATCATTTGCAATAAAAGCTTCTTCGTCCTGATGCTGGGCAAGTACTGCCAATTTCCGAGGCACTACTCTCCCTGGACAAGCATCCACGCATCTTCCACAGTTAATACAAGGGCTTGGCTCCATCATAGATACTTCATCTTTTGTCAAACACAACAATGCAGAAGCCGTTTTTGTTGTTGGCACATTTAAGTCAAACAATGCAAAACCCATCATAGGGCCTCCTGAAACCACCTTTTCTGGCTCTGTCTTAAAACCGCCTGCTTCCTCAATTAAATCTTTGTAATTCATGCCAATCCTAACATAAAAATTACGCGGGTCATTTACTGCATCACCAGTTACTGTGACAATCCGATTCATAAGTGGTTTTCCCTCAGTTACTGCATGATAAACTGCCACAATCGTATCAACATTATCCACAACGCAGCCTGCATCTGCCGGAAGCATTGCCGAATGAATTGCCCTTCCCGTTGCAGCATATATTAACTGACGCTCCGCTCCCTGCGGATATTTTGTCTTTAACGCCTTAACCGTTATCCTATCCTCATTCTCTACCAGCTTACTTAACACCTCAATACAATCTGGTTTATTATCCTCCACTGCAAGGATTCCCTGTGCATTGTCAAATAGTTTTAGGATAATTTTCAGACCATCCACAAGTTTTTGCGGCTCCTCTAACATTCTTCTGTAATCTGATGTTAAGTATGGCTCACACTCCGCGCAATTTGCAATAACATAATCAATTTTATCTGGTTCTTTTGGTGACAGCTTTACATGTGTTGGAAAACCTGCTCCGCCCATTCCAACAACTCCTGCCTCCTGAATCAGTTCAATAATTTCCTTCTTATTGAGCTTTGCAGCATCGTGGGGTGTAAACTTTACTTCCTCAAAAAGCTTGTCATTGTCAACAATAATCGAATTGACCATATCACCAGTAACCACCCGTCTTGGTTCAATTGTTTTTACTGTTCCCGACACTGTCGCATAAATTGGTGCAGATACAAAACCGCCCGCTTCTGCGATTTTTTGCCCCACAAGCACTCTGTCGCCTTTTTTCACCACCGGAACTGCTGGAGCACCGATATGCTGGCTTAGTGGATACACCATCTCACCCTGCGGCACAATTGTTTTCATTGGCTTATCCTTTGACAAATCCTTGCCGTCATATGGATGCACTCCACCATGAAATGTGAGTTTTGCCATTACCTCTCCCTCTCTCTCTTTATTTTTATCTTTAAAATAATTGCATATTATTTGCAACTATTTGCTAGGAATTGACAATTTGATTATTTTTGTAATTTGAATCTGCCGGACAATTCCCTATATACTACTATACTCTATTTTTAACAATTTTTCTACCTTATTTCCACTTATTTATATAAATAAGTTACCAAAAACATTACAATTCACACCAACGCCAGATTTTGCAACAATTAACGAACATTCGGTGTGAATTGCAACAATTGATGCACACAAAACGCTAAAGTGCAAGCATTTTGGCGCATAATTCCTACTACTTTGGCATGGGTGTGAAAAGTAACACCAAAAATCGCATTATGTTTTGACACTTTGGCTTACATATGGTAATTTAATAATGTAAGGAACTGTCAATAAATAACTCATCAATTTGACTTGTATAAAATTAACAAGTTATTTTTTGACAATTCCTAAGAAAAAACAGAAAGGATAACGCGATATGAAATGCATCCAGAAAAATCTAGGAACATTAGTTCCACAATATCCCCTTGAAAATATATGTATTCCCAATCAGACGTTATTTATTGATATAGAAACCACAGGGCTTTATGCTAGAAGTTCCAGCCTGTACCTAATCGGCTGTGCTTACTATGACACCCAAACCAAACCATATACATGGCGTTCGATTCAGTGGCTTGCAACCAATTACGAGGATGAAGAACAAATTCTAAAAGCTTTTTTAGAATTTGTAAAGCCTTACCGCTATCTTATCCACTTTAATGGGAATCAGTTTGATATTCCTTATTTAGAAAATAAAATTGAACAGTATTATCTTCACTTTACCTTTGATGCACTTGAAGGTATTGATATTTACAGACGCATTGCTCCCTACAAAGCTTTTCTAAAACTGCCCAACTGTAAACAGAAAACAATTGAAAGCTTCCTAAATACTGCGCGCGAAGATACCTATACAGGCGGCGAATTAATTGAAATTTACCATGAATATGTATTAAACGGTGATCCTCAAAAAGAACATTTTCTACTGCTCCACAATGAGGACGATATTCGTGGAATGTTAGAAATTGTCGCAGCACTCGCTATTCCCGACTTAGTGCCTCTGCCAGTAA
>CBCOYO010000106.1:4664-5400 GCA_965114465.1 uncultured Lachnospiraceae bacterium | reverse complement strand
AGTAAAGGTTACAAAAGTACATGCCAATTATTACAAAGATATCCAGCAAAAGCAGTGTTCAGAAATTATTATGAACCTAAAACTGCCAACTGCACTTCCCACTGATTTATCTTACGGCACAAATGACTGCTATTTCAGCGGCGGCGGCACAGAGGGCAAACTGCGTGTCCCAATTTTTGAGGAAGAAATGAAATATTTTTATTCCAATTACAAAGACTACTACTACCTTCCCAAAGAAGACACTGCAATCCATAAATCCGTTGCTTCATTTGTAGACAAAGCATACCGCAAACAGGCAACTGCACACAATTGTTACACTCGCAAAGTATCTTCTTTTCTACCGCAATGGGAAATTTTATTTACACCATTTTTTAAGCGAAATTACGATGACAAAGCTTTATTTTTTGAATTGACAGACGAACTGAAAACACAGCGTGATACTTTTAATCTCTACGCACACCATATCTTAGAAATGATGGCATCCTATAAAATATAATAAAAACTCTTTTCGCTACGCATATTTTGATTGGATGCCCGTGCGCATAAAAAAACCAGAACCAATAAGCTACATAAATGGGTTCTGGCTTTTTTAATTTATGACATTTACAAGAACAATTTATAAACTGGCTTTATTTAGCCCGTACATAAAAGAACGAGTTTTTGCGCTCGTAATTAATTTCTTTATAATTCATAATCTGCTCGGTGCTTCCTATAAACAGAATCCCTTCGTTTTTTA